>DASQYE010000103.1:0-7421 GCA_035639355.1 Pyrinomonadaceae bacterium | reverse complement strand
AAGGATGCGCGCCGACGGGTTTCGGTTGACCGCCGGGGCATTTAAAACTTTAGGCGGCCTCGCCCGCGGGCAGCAAGCCCTTGATCTCGCGCACGACCCGCGCCACTTCCTCCTGGTCTGCGAGCGCGATCATGAAGAATTTGTAGCCCTGGTGGAAACAGATGACGCCGTTGGCAAAGAGCCAGACGCCGTCCAGGAAGGGATTTCCGCCCAGGAGCCAGCTGATGGGAGCGCCCGTGATGCGTCCGGGCTGGAAAATCTGCGCCCACATGGCGGCCCCGGCAGCGCAGCTGAAGGCTCCCAGGAGCGGCGCGCCGACGTATTTGACTATCTTGCGCTCGAACTCTACGCGCTGGCGCTCGGCCTCCGACAGCTCGCCGTCCTTGATTAACTGCTCCTGCTCGCGCAGGTATAGATCGAACTTCTCGCTCGCCTTGCGTAGGCCGTAGACGGGCAGCGCCGAGTGCGTGAGCCAGTGCGGGTGCGAGCCCAGCAGCACGGCGTCGAGGCCCGGAAAGACCCGCCCCATCGAAACGCCCGTGCCGAGCGAAAACATTATGAGCGCGGCTTTGCCCGGATTCTCTTTGATCCAGCCGCCGGCCTTGAAGACCCCTTTGGTGGCGGCAGACGAGGCGCGCGTGACGTGCGCCCCGCGATCGTAAGCCTTGGAGGCGCGCTCGTAATAGTTCTTAGCGCCTTTGAATGCCTCGCCTGCTTTTTCTCCGGCCGTCCCGGCGGCTCGGCGGGCGGCTTCCCCGGCCTCGCGAGCGCGGCGCGCAGCCTCTTCGGCGGCGTGGCGCGCGTGGGCGCTCACCTCGTACTCTTCGCCGAGTCGTTCGGCCTCCATTCGCGCCCGCTCGGCTTCGCGGGCGACCGTTTCAGCGCCGCGCCTGGCCGCATCCTGCGCCGCGCGCGCGCCATCCTCCACGCGCCCTTTGATGTCGTACTTCTCATCCAGCTCACGCGCTTTACGACGCGCCGCGCGCTGCCACTCGTCCAACTTATCTTTGTAATCCGCCATCATTTAAGCCTCACAATAAGTAATCGGCCCTCAAGGTTGCCGGTAATCAGTTCTTTATCGCTTTTAGCCGATAGCTGATTCGGTAAGCTTACCACCTTTTCATACGTCTATCGCGGGCGAAGGGTTCGCCGTGCCGTGCGCATGGCCGCGCTCGACACGGTCGCGGCCCTGCCGCTTGGCCTCGTACATAGCAGCATCAGCGACCATCAGCAGCTCGCGGCCCGTCTGCGCGCAGGCCGGGAACTCCGCGACGCCGAAACTGGCCGTGATGCGCCCGACCGTGGGAATCTCCTCCTCCCGGATCGCGTGGCGCAGGCGCTCTGCCACTTCAGCGCCACCCTCGAAACCCGTCTCGGTCAGGAGTACGGCAAACTCTTCGCCGCCGATGCGTGCCGCCAGGTCTATGCCGCGCGTTCCGGCCTGGAGCGTTTTCGCCAGCTGACGGATCGCCTCATCTCCGGCCTCGTGACCGTGAGTGTCGTTGACGGCCTTGAAATGGTCTATGTCGAGCAGGAGCAGGCAAAACGGACGGCCGTAGCGAAGCGTGCGCGTGACCTCGCGCTCCAGCTGGCGCTCGAAGCGGCGGCGATTGGCGAGGCCCGTCAGGTGATCCGTGAAGGCCGCCTCCTCGCATGTGTCAAGATAGCCCTTGAAATCCAGGAGCGTGCGCACTCTAGCGAGCAAAAGATCGATATCGAGCGGGTCTGTGATGTAGCCCAGCGCGCCCACTTCCGCGCCGCGCCGCGCGTCCTGCGCCTCGCTGCGCGCCGCCGTCTGGATGATGATCGGAATGAACCTCGTCAAGGGATTGGCGCGCACCCGCCGCGCCAGCTCGTAGCCGTCCATCTTCGGCATCATCACGTCCGTGACGATCAGATCGGGTTGGTAGGATTCGACCGCCGAGAGCCCCGCCTCGCCGTCATTGGCGGTGCGGACTTCGTAGCCTGCCATTTCCAGGGCGACCGTCAGAATCATACGCTTGTCCGGGTCGTCATCCACGACGAGGACGTGAAATTTTCCTACCATAAAATTAATTTTCCGAGATGTAAGATACCCCTTGCGCGCCTTGGCCGCTTCATGCTAGAGTGACGGCTCATCAGTTGTTGTTCGCTTGAAAGCTTCCCTAATAGATTCCGTACAAGAACTGAAAAGATTTTTTGCCTCGCACAGGCTCAAGACCGAACAGTCTCCTTCACAATTTCTATTTCATTATCCAGCGCACGATAGGGGTGGCTCTCCCATTAGAAGCCGAAACCGATAGCGCGACAAGAAATGCAGACTCTATTTTCAAACCTCACGTAGGAGCAAGAAATAACCCCCATGCAGCATAAACGCGCCTGCGATCTAGCCTTGGAAGACCGCGCCGATATTATACGGCAACTCGACTTCGGTGCGGCACTGAGCGATGCCCTCCTGATGCGGCTCGCCGCCAACTCGACCGCCATCGACATACGCCGTCGCCGCTTCATCTACAAGGCCGGCGACGAGGCCAACGCGCTCTATTCAATCGCGCGCGGCCGCGTCAAGCTCTGCCGCTCGGACGAAGCGACGGAGCGCGAGGCCGTCATAGACATTCTTCCCGTCGGCTCGCTGTTCGGCGAATCCGCGCTCTATTCGGCGGCGGGCCTGCGCGAAAATTGCGCCGTCGCGTACGAGAATTCCCGGCTACTACGGATTACTGTGGGGGAGTTCAAGAGGGGGATGCTTGAGAACCGCGAGCTTTATGATTACACTTTCCGCCTGATCGGTCAACGCTGTGCCCAGGCCGAGCGTCGCGTCGTGGACTTTGCGCTCGATGCGATCCCGGCCCGTCTGGAAAAGCTGCTCGTCGAGTACTCGAACCGCTACGGCGTACACGAAACGGGCGGCGTGCTGATAGACATTCCACTGCCGCATCGTGAAATCGCATCAATCGTCGGCTCGACGCGCGAGAGCGTGACCGTGCGCTTGAACGCGCTGCGCCGCGAGGGTATCATTGATTTCGTCAACAGAAAGATTCTCATCAAGCGACCTGAATCGCTGGCAGCGGCGTAAAGAATCCGGGGGAATAAGGGGCCGAAGGTCAAAAGGGTGTCATGAAAAAGCGGGTCGCCGCCGCCCGCGCGCAAGCCACTCCCCCCCTAGCCCCATTTATAATTTCGATCTATGAAGTGCCCGACCTGTGGTCAGCCCGCCAAGCGGCAAGACAATCCGCACCGCCCCTTCTGCTCCGAACGATGCAAGCTGATAGATTTCAGCAAATGGGCCAACGAGGAGTACCTCGTCCCAGGCGAGACACGCCCCCTCGCGGAGAATCAAGAGAACGCATCCGCGCCCGAGACCGACACCGAAAGCTAGCCCCCCTGGAACTATCCGGCGAAAGCGTGGGCGTGCGCCTTTTACATTTAAAGGCGCGCGTCGTGTAGAATATCCGCGTCCGTTTTCCGTCCCCGGCAATGGAGTCTTTAAGGATGCACCTCGTTTTTCGCAGACCTCTAGGCCCGCACAAACGCGGGCTCTTTTGCCTGGCGCTGATCGCGCTTCTACCGCTGCTCGCCGCGTGCGGCGGCGGCAACGATGCGCCCCAGCAGCAGGTTAGCTCCGAAACCGGCACGCCCACGGGCACTGCGCCCCCGCGCACGATGTTGCCCATGCCGCCCGTCAATAGCTCAGGCAGCACGACCACCAGCGCGCAGACGTTTACGCTGCTGGATAACCGCCGCGCGCGAGTCTCGGATTACCTGGGCCAGGTGGTTGTGCTCGACTTTTACGCGACGTGGTGCGGGCCGTGCCGCATAGAGACCCCGCACCTGGTGGAGATGCAGCGCCGCTACGGCCCGCAGGGGCTTCAGGTCATAGGTCTGAACGTCGGCGGCCCGGAAGACCGCGCGCAGGTTCCGGCCTACGTCGAGGAGTTCAAGATTCAATACACGCTCGGCTATCCAGACCCGGCGATGACCAATCTATATCTCTCCGACGACGACAGGATACCGCAGGCGTTCGTCTTCGATCGCAAGGGCCGGCTGGTCAAACGCTTCATCAGCTACGACGATACTATGCCGGCGGAGCTTGAACGCATCGTCCGTGACGCGCTCGCCGCCCCCGCGACAGACTGAAAATGTGAACCATGAAGGTGGAACGACTGTGAGAAGAGCCAAAATTCTTGCCACGCTCGGGCCCGCATCGCGTGAGCCGATCGTGATCGAGGCATTGCTCGCCGCCGGCATCAACGGCGTGCGCATCAACATGTCGCACGGAACGCAGGACGAGCACGCGGAGAGCATACGACGTGCTCGCCTCGCCGCCGATACTATGAAGCGGCCCCTGGCCGTGCTCGTAGATCTTTCAGGGCCCAAGATCAGAACCGGCGTGCTCAAGGGCGGCCAGCCCGTACAGCTCGAAGCCAACTCGCTGTTTACCATCACGACGCGCTCCGTCGCGGGCGATACGCGCGAGGTCTCCACCAACTACGCCAGCATGGCTCGTGACGTGAAGCCGGGCGCGCGGCTGCTGCTCGACGACGGAGCGATAGAGCTGAGGGTTGAGCGCACGACCGATACGGATGTCGTCTGTCGCGTCATCAACGGCGGCACGCTCGGCGAGCGCAAAGGCATCAACCTGCCCGGCATCATTCTTCCGATCCCTTCACTGACGGACAAGGATCGTCGCGATTTGCAATGGGCCGTGCGTCAGGGCACGGACTACATCGCGCTCTCCTTCGTGCGGCGCGCGGAGGATTGCGTGGAGGCGAAGACGCTAATTAAGAACGCAGGAGGGAGCGCGCCGCTGATCGCCAAGATAGAGAAGGCCGAGGCGATAGACCACCTGGACGAGATCATCAGCGCAGCCGACGGCGTGATGGTCGCTCGCGGCGACCTCGGCGTCGAAACCAGCGTCGAGTTGGTTCCCGTCTACCAGAAGCGAATCATCGAGGGGGCGAACCTCAAGGGCAAGGTCGTCATCACCGCAACGCAGATGCTGCAATCGATGGTGACGAACCCGCGCCCGACGCGCGCCGAAGCGTCGGACGTTGCCAACGCCGTGTGGGACGGCACCGATACGCTGATGCTCTCGAACGAGACGGCGATGGGCCAGAACCCCGTGGCCTCCGTGGCGACGATGGCGCGCATCATCGAATCGGCTGAGACGGGCAGGAAAACCGAGTCGATGGACATAAGCCGCTGGGCCGGCCGTCAATCGGGCAGTTTCAGTCGCGCTCTGTGCGAGGCCGCCGCCTTCGCAGCCGAAGAGCTGAGCACGAAGACGACCGCCGTCTTTACGGAATCCGGCATTATGGCGCGCCGCCTTGCGGCCCTGCGCCCCGAACAACGCATCGTCGCGCTGACGCCCTCGAAAGAGGTCGCCAACGAGCTGGCGCTGATCTGGGGCGTAGAGCCAGTGCTGCACCCGCCCTGCGAGAAGACCGAAGACCTCGTGCGCATCGGCGAAAGAGTCCTGATAGAATCCGGCATCGTAGAGCAGGGCGAGATGGTGGTGCTGATGGCGGGCAAGCTTTCCGGCCTCGGTCTCTCGCGCTCCGTCAAGCTTCACACCGTCGGCGAGGCCGATTCCCAACAATAAGCGTGAGCCTTCAATGGCAAATATCTGCCGGCGAGTTGTTCGAATGGATGCGGCCTGCGGCATGGACGCTCTCGGCGTTGATCTCGGCTGGCGTGCTCCGTAGCGCGCGCCGTCAAGGCTTCAAGCCTTACTGGGTCGCGGCCTGGACGCTCGGCACGCTCTTTTTCCCGCTCATGGTCTTCCCGATTTACCTGATCGCGCGCGCCCGAGCCAGCAGAAGAAGACGGCGCGAGCAGCAGGAAGCGCCAGGTCAAACGCCGGGGCCGACGGAGCACGCAGCCGGGCCGCCGCCGCTGCCCGCCAAAGCCCCGGCCTCCTCAACGGCCTGGAAGGAGCGCGCGCTGCCGGCGCTCTACCTGGTACTGGTTCTATCTCTCATCGCGCTCTTCTTCTACAGAGATTACCGTAGCCTGGATGCGCATCTGTGGCGTGCGAATAACGCGAAGCTTCGCGGGCCACGCTCCGTAGTGATCTCGGAATATCGCGCCGCGCTGCGACTCGAAGACGACCCGCACACGCACAAGCTCCTGGCGATAGAGTTGGCCGCCGACGGGCGCGCGGAGGAGGCGCTCGCAGAGTTTCGCGCCGCAGAGCGCGGCGGCGAGCCTGACGCGCAGATTCCCTTTCGCATGGCGGTGCTGCTCGAAGCGCTCGGTCGCAGGCCGGAAGCATTGCTCGAATACAATAGATTCCTGACGGGCGCGCTCTGCACACAGGCTTTGCCGGATTACTTCTGCGCGTCGGCACGCGCGCGCGCCGCGAGCATAAGGGGCGCATCCCCACGCTAAGCGAAAATAGGCCGGCGCTTTCGAAAGCGCCGGCCTACTGAATCTCATTTCTATTTTTCGCGCGCTCTCGGGTTATTCGGCCCGCAGCATCTGTCCGACCGAGTCTTCGCGTTTGCCCGCGCCCTGCGTCTCGCTCGGCATCTTCTGCGGGTCGCGCCAGTTGTCCAGAATGCCGACCTGATGCACGCATTGCAGAGTGCAGGTCGGCGCGCACCACTTCTCCGTGTTGTACTCGCGCTTGAAATCTTCCATCGTGTAGTTTTCCAGCGCGATGCCCGGATAACCGCGCTGCTGAGAGCACCAGTGAACCAGCCCGTCCTCGCAGATGTACAGGTAACGCGCGCCGGCGCGGCAGCGCCACTCGTAAGGCTTGCCTTCGGCGATGCTGTCCTGGAACCAGTTGAGCCGCGCGTGATCTTTGTTGCCGAGCTTCTTGACGGCCTGGAAAATCTCTTTCTCTCTATCGGAGAGCGGCTTCAAAGTCCCGTCGCTGTCGTGTATGACGCCGACGGTGGTCGAGAATCCAAGCTCTACGGCGCGCAGCGCAACCGTCAAAGCATCTTCCGGCGTCTTGATTCCGCCGCCGATCACCGAGTTGATGTTGATGTGAAACTCGGCGTGCTCCGCCAAATCCTGCAACTTCTTATCCAGGTTCTTGAGGCTCTTCTTCGACACTTCGTCCGGCTCGACGTTGTCTATGCTGATCTGTAGGTATTCGAGCCCGGCGCGGTTCAAGCGACGGATGCGCTCCGGGGTAAAGTAGTAGCCGTTGGAGATCAGGCCCGCGATCATGCCGTGCCGGCGGATGTGATTGATGATCTCGTCCAGTTCGGGGTGCATCAAGGGCTCGCCGCCGGAAATCGTGATGACGGAAGTGCCGAGCGCCGCCAGCTTGTCCAGACGCCGCTTCATCACGTCGAGCGGCACGGGCGAGGATACCTTGTCGTACTCGTTACAGTAGCCGCAGGCTAGGTTGCAGCGGCGCATCGGTATGATGTGCGCGAGCACAACGTGATTGGTCGAAAGCAGACCGCGCGAGATAAAGCTGGCCT
>DASQYE010000102.1:0-3197 GCA_035639355.1 Pyrinomonadaceae bacterium | reverse complement strand
GGCCGCCCGTCGCGCCTCTTCGTTGGTGATAACACCGTCGCGGGCCATCGCTCCGAGCACAGTGTTGCGCCGCGCCGTGGCCTCGGCCCCGTGACGATCCGGCGCGTAACGATTGGGACTCTGAATCATGCCCGCAATCGTCGCCGCTTCCGCCAGAGTGAGCGCCTTCAAATCTTTGCCGAAGAAGACGCGCGCCGCCTCCGCCACACCCCGCACGGCTACCGCCTGTCGCTGGCCCAGGTAAACCTCGTTACAGTAGAGCGCCAGGATGTCCTGTTTCGAGAGACGGCGTTCGAGCGTGAAGGCGATCATCGCCTCGGCGAATTTTCGGCGCAACGTGCGCTCCGGCGAGAGATACGTATTCTTGACGAGCTGCTGCGTAATGGTCGAGCCGCCCTGGCCCATGCGCTCGTCGCCTGCGTTGCGCAGGACGGCGCGGCCTATGCCCAACAGGTCGAGCCCGCTATGATCGAAGAAGCGTCTGTCCTCGATAGAGAGGATGGCCTGCACCACGAGCGGCGGAACATCCGCGTATGAAAGAGCGGCGTGCTTGCCCGCTTTCATAGAAGAGTCTGCGGTCAGCAGCTCCGGCTCCAGCGTGTAGGAGTCAAGTGGGCCAGCTTCATTAGCCAAACTGGAAATCCGGTCGCGTCTGTCAAAGCCTACCGAAACGAACGAGCGCTCGTCGCTTCCATTGATCCTGCGCGGATGTATCTCTACGGCGCGCTCCTGTATCTTAAAGCTTCCGCTCCAGACATCGCTCGCGGCGCTCTCTATGTAACCGGCGCGGCGCAAGAGCGCGACCAATCCGTCCGAAGAGAGCGATTGGCCCACGCGAAGGGTTCGCGGCGCGGCGTATACGCCTGCGCGGCTCGTCAGGTAGCCGGACGCGAGTCTCGCGTCCACAAGCTTCGCGTATGTGATGTAGGAGTAGATGAAAAATAGAAGGGCCGCTGTGAGCGTGACGACGGCCGAAGCGGCGATTGAGTAGTAAAGAATTCTCTTCTTACGCTCCTCAAGCGCGGCGCGTGCGCCGGAGCGTAAGGTCTGCCCGAACCTTTTGACGACGCGCCTGCGAGGCCGTTCGCTGATGGATCTCACCTCGATTGCCATGGCTCTCCCTCATGAACGGCGTTTCTCCGGTCTGATTCCAGGCCGCCCGCTGCCTTTCGCTTTCGTATGCCCTACATAAAAGGCTAATGGGCGACGGATTCTCCGGATTATCTGGCGCTCTGAGAGAGCGGCGTCGTGTCTTGCAGGGTCTCTGCGGCGGCGCTGGCTGAACCGTCCGAGGTGCCCCACTGCGAGATGGCCGCTGTAGAGACGGCGAGCGTCACCAATATCATAATGATGGCCGCCAGCTGCGCGAAGCTATTTACCAGTTCTTTCATGCCCGTTGCTCCCATCGAATCGCTCTTCTTTATCGGAAGAATTCCTGCCCAGGCTTTTAGCAATGTTTATGCCAGCCCGGAGCGCGCCCCTCTCATCTCTCACGAAAGCACACCATCACGCTTATAGATAAGCACTTAACCCTGGCTACGAGTCTACAGAGGAATCTTGAAAGGAGCGGAAGGAAAGCCGGGCGTCTCGCTTTGGTACGAGCCTGCCGGGCTCAAGCCTCGAATTTGTGTTTGGAAATCTTACAGCCGAGGGCTTTGATGAATAAGCGCGAACTTTACACGAGCATCTCATCGACTGAGGTTTCCGATGAAAAAGGATCAGGGCGACAACTGATTACAAATGCCGCCCGCCGGTGAAGGTTTAGCGCAGAGGCGAGAAGCGGCGTTTATCTTGGGGCTGCGGCGCGGCGGCGCGGCGTCGAAATTGATACCACTTGAGGGGCGGCTCCGGGGCGAGCTGCGTTAGATGCTTGATCCTCTCAAGGTTGGCGAGCGTGGCCTCGCGACCGGCGTCGATCAGGTCTGCGGCGCGTCCGATCTCGTCCCAGCGTATGTGCCCGACCTTTGGCATGATGACTACGTCAGCATCCTGCCACTGGTGCATGGCGGCCGTGCGTTGTATGACCATCATGGCTTGCAGCATGACGCCGATTGCGGATTGCGGGGGCCCCAGAAACTTAGCGCCCTCTGAATTGACATCGACCGCGATCACTATATCTGCCCCGAGAGAGCGCGCGGCGGCCGTCGGCACATTGGCGACGAGCCCGCCATCGACAAGCTGCCGGCCCTTGGCGTCCGTCACGGGCACGTACCAGCCTGGTATCGCGCAACTGGCCCGAATGGCGAAAGCTATATCGCCCTCGCCGCTCATGACGACGGCCGAACCGGCGCGCAAGTCCGTGGCGACGGTCGCCAAAGGAATCCGCAGCTCTTCAAAGCGTGTGACGGGAAAGCGCGCGTGGACGTAGTCTACGAGACGCGCGTTCGATTGCATACCGAGACGCGAGAGCGTCGGGCGGCCCAGGTCGCGCCAGCGCAGATTGAGACCTATCTCCTCAATCTCGTCTACGGACAGACCCGCAGCGAGCGCGCCGCCGACGAGCGCTCCGGCCGATGTGCCCGCGATGTAATCGATGGGGATGCCGTGATCTATGAGTACGCGCAGGACGCCGACGTGAGCTAGCCCGCGCGCCGCTCCGCCCGAGAGCGCCAGGCCAACGCTCGGTCTCTCCTTCCTTTTTGCGTCCTTGCCCTGCATAAATCCCTCTCGCTTAGATGAAGAGAGGCCGTCGCATGGTTTATCGCTTTCAGACTCCGGGCGGCCGCTTCTTGACGACCTCGAATTCAAAGTGCAGCTCTTTGCCGCGTAGAATAAAGTTCAGATAAAACTCCCAGAACTTTCGCGTGAAGCGAAAGGCGGGCCAGCGCTGATCCAGGTTGACCAGCATTTCCAGTCCGAGCGCGCGCCATAGATTAGCCAGCGAGACGTAGGTGCGGATGGGTTTCAACTCGACATCCGTGTAGAAGGGGAAGAGCCTTCGATCCTGCATGAAGCAATTGAAAGAGTAGCTGTTGAAATGGTTGCGGTGAGTCGGGTCGGTGGGCCAGTCCGGGTTCGAGTAATGAGGCGTGACCAGACGTATGCGCCCGCCGGGCTTGGCTATACGGTGCAACTCCGAGACGAAGGCCATCACGTCGGGCACGTGCTCGATGACGTGGCGGCTGATGATTTCGTCGAACTCGTCGTCCGGGAACGGGTAGGGCACGACGCCTAAGTCGTGAATCACGTCGGCCGCC
>DASQYE010000101.1:0-2425 GCA_035639355.1 Pyrinomonadaceae bacterium | reverse complement strand
TTCCGGCGTAGTGCAGCTCGACGGTCAAAATCTTTTTCAGTTGAAAGCAAGAGAGCTGGCCGCGTTCAGAAATCAGAAGATAGGCTTCGTCTTTCAGGATCACTGCCTGCTACCGCAGTGCTCCGTCATCGAAAACGTCCTCGCGCCGACGCTCGTTTCCCGCTCAAGCAATCATCAGGCGACCACGGAGCGGGCGCGAAGCCTGCTCGATCAGGTAGGACTTTCGGGAAGAGTCGAGCATCGCCCGGCCGAACTGTCGGGCGGCGAAAAGCAGCGCGTGTCGCTCGCCCGCGCTCTCGTGATGGAGCCGCTGCTGTTGTTGTGCGACGAGCCGACGGGAAACCTGGACCAAAAATCAGCCGAGGTGGTGGCCTCTCTCCTGCTTGAGCTGCACGGGCGGCAGGCTTCGATTCTCATCCTGGTGACGCACAGCGCAGAGCTTGGGGCGCGCTTACCCGTTCGCTTCGAGCTGAGCGAACAAAGGCTTCGGCGTGTGTGATGCGAAGGGCTTTTCTTCTCAAACGAAATCTGGCCTATTTCTGGCGCACCAATCTGGCGGTCGTCTTCGGGACGGGCGCGGCCGTCGCCGTGCTGACGGGAGCGTTACTGGTAGGCGACTCTGTGCGGGCCAGCCTGCGCGATCTATTTCTGTTGCGGCTGGGGCGCACGGATCACGTCGTCTCGGCCGCAGGCTTTTTCCGCGAACGCCTGGCCGATGATATTCAATCGCACGCGGAGTTTGCCGCGGGCGGATTCCGCGCCGTGTGCCCGCTCATAGCGCTCGACGCGGCGGTCGTGCACGAACGGAGCGGACGACGCGGCTCCGGCGTTTCAGTCTACGGCGTGGACGCGAGGTTCTGGAGATTTCACGAGCGAGAGGGCAGCGCGCCGCAGAACCGTGAAGCCCTTTTGAGCGACGGCCTTGCACAGGAACTCGGAGTCAAAGCAGGGGATGCGCTCCTGTTGAGGGTCGAAAAGCCGTCGGCCATCCCTGCGGAATCCCTTCACGCACGTAAGGATGAGCTGGGGCGGACGGTTCGTTTGTCCGTGCGCGGGGCGCTGCCCGCTTCTCAGATGGGGGAATTCTCCGCGCGTCCACAGCAAGCGGGTGTGCGCGCCGTCTTCGTCCCGCTCAGCTTGTTGCAGAAAGAGTTAGAGCAGGACGGCAGGGTCAATACCCTACTGGTTTCTACGGCGAAAGACGACGAGCGCACGCCAACGCAGGCGACGGCGGCAACCCTTCTCCTTCAGAAAATCTTGAAGGACAGGATTTCGCTCGAAGACATGAATATCAAGCTGCGCGCACTGGAAGCGCAGGGCCAGCTCGCGCTTGAGAGCGCGAGCGCGATCCTCGGCGATAGGCTCGCCGAGACCGCTCGCTCGACCGCCGCCGGCTCAAATCTTCGCGCCTCCCCCGTCATCTCTTACCTGGCCAATACGATACGCTCCGGCTCGCGCGAGATTCCTTACTCGATAGTCACAGCGATGGACGAAGAGAGCCTTGAGAGGTTGAGGCGAGGGGGTACGCAGACCGCCCGGATAGAAGACGCGCCGCGCGCCGCCGCTACGGCTACTACTACTGCTTCAAATACGCAGGGTGTGGCGTCGCAGGTTAGGGATGATGCCGCTGCTGCTGATAGCTCGGCCGCGCCGCTGGCCCCCATCATCTTGAACGAATGGGCTGCGCGCGACCTCGGAATCAGACCGGGCGAGACGGTTTCGCTCGAATATTATCTATGGCAGGAGGGCGGACGGCTGCTGACCCGAACCGCGCAGTTTCGTTTAGCGGGAGTCGTCCCCGTAGAGGGCGCGGCTGCCGACAGGGATTTAGTGCCCGATTATCCGGGCATCACTGGAACCGAGAGCCTTTCCGATTGGGACCCGCCCTTCCCCGTTGACCTCGCGCGCGTTCGCCCGCGCGATGAGGATTACTGGCATCAATACCGCACCACTCCGAAGGCTTTTATCCCGCTCGCAAAGGGGCAGGAGCTATGGCAGACGCGCTTCGGCAAACTGACTTCGATCAGGCTCACGCCCGCCGAAGGGACGCCGCTTCAGACGGCGCTGGATGCTTACGGCCGTGGCTTGAGGGAAGCGATAGAGCCCGCGCAGGCGAATGTGACGGTTTTTCCGGCCAGGGCGCAGGGGCTTGAGGCTTCGCGCGGGGCGACCGACTTCGGAGAGTATTTTCTTTACTTCAGTTTCTTCCTGGTCGCCTCGGCGCTTCTGCTGGCGGCGCTCTTTTTCAAGCTCGGCGTCGAGCAGCGCCTGCGCGAGATAGGCACTCTGCAAGCCATAGGCTTCACGGCCGCCAGGATTCGCGCGCTCTTTCTACTGGAAGGAGTATTGCTCGCAAGCCTCGGGACGCTGCTGGGCCTCGCGGGCGCGCTTCTTTATGCCGCCCTGATGATGAAGGGGCTGCGAA
>DASQYE010000100.1:0-9916 GCA_035639355.1 Pyrinomonadaceae bacterium | reverse complement strand
TGCGGCATCCTGTCTGTTTTGGCCGTGCTGGTCTCTATCCTGGTCAGCCATCCCAATATCGACAAGGGTTCGGCCGCCTTCATCCTATTTTTCGTGTTGCAGATTCTAGCCGCGTGTTGTTATTGGTTCTATTTCTTCAGATCGATGAGCAAGGGCGAGAGCTAGTGATGCCTGGCGTTAGGCGTCTATCAACGCAGCGAATCTATTGGAAGGAAATGGCGTGGCTAGTTGGCTTCGAAAAATCTTCGGCAGCTCCGCAACTCCTACGCGCGTCGCCTCCGATACAAGTCCCGGCTGAGTGTATTCAGGTCTTTCATGCAGGGCATGAGGTGATTACGCATTTGCGGCAAATATCCGAAAGCGCGAGTCAAGACGCCTGACAATCCATTGAACCCGACCCCTATTAATGGAGGGGGCGCTTTTGATACGTTACCTGACCATATTGTTACTGATTAGTGCGGCGGTGGCGGCGAGCGCGCCGGTGCGTGTGCCTATGGGCATGTCGGCGGGGCGCGCCGCGCGGCTTCGGCCGCTTGAGAATCGATTGCTGCAAACAATCAGGCCGGAAGAGAGTCGCCGCCATCATCGAATCTTCACAGAGAAGCCACATATGGCCGGCTCACGACGCAACTATGACCTTGCGCAGTATGTGGCCCGGCAATGGCGCGCCTACGGATTGGAGGATGTCAGGGTGATAGAGCATCCGGTCTATCTTCCGTGGCCCGTGCGTTACGAAGCGACGCTTCTGGGCCCAACCTTAGAGAAGCTTTCTTTAAAAGAGGAGCCCATCCCACAGGACAAAGATTCTTATGCGACCGACACGGGTATCCCTTACTGCGCCTACTCCGCCGACGTTGATGTGACGACCGAAGTGGTCTATGTCAACAGCGGCAATCCGGAAGATTACGACTTGCTGGCGCGCCGTGGTATAGACGTGCGCGGAAAAATAGCGCTCGCGCGCTACTCCGTGCCGTACAGTTATCGCGGCTTCAAGGCGCTGACGGCCGAAAGGCGCGGCGCGGCGGCGCTGCTGCTCTATTCCGACCCGGCCGACGACGGCTATAAAAAGGGTGATGTTTATCCGTGGGGCCCTTGGGGGCCGGAGAGTCACCTGCAAAGAGGCGGCATAGTTTATGACTTCAATCTGCCGGGCGACCCGCGCACGCCCGGTTGGCCTTCGCTGCCCGGAGGCCGTTTTCTTCCGGCAAAGGAAGCTGTCTCGATGCCGAGGGTCGCCGCCGCGCCCATGTCTTACAAAGACGCGCGAAAGATTCTGGAAAAAATGGAGGGGCAGAGAGCGCCAGACGCATGGCAGGGCGGGCTTCCACTCACGTACAGGCTTGGGCCAACGTCCGTCAAGCTTCACCTGGTGATCGAAAACGACAAGGAGGTGCGTTCGATCTGGAACGTCGTCGCCAGCTTACGAGGCTCTGAGCTTTCGGAAGAATTCGTGATACTGGGGAATCATCGCGACGCATGGGTCTATGGCGGCGTTGACCCGAGCAGCGGCAGCGCAAGCCTGATGGAGACGGCGCGCGCCTTCGGGGAGCTTCGTCGAACGGGCTGGCGGCCGCGCCGCACGCTCATTTTCGCTTCCTGGGACGCCGAAGAGTTCACGCTGACCGGCAGCACGGAATGGGGCGAGATGGAGGCGCAGAAACTTCAGGCGGGAGCGCTCGCCTACTTGAATGTGGATAGCTCGTCTTCGGGCCGCAACTTCAGCGCCTCGGCCGTGCCCGCGCTTGCGGACTTCCTGCGAGATGTCGCGCGTGATGTCCCTGACCCGAGCGGCGGCTCTATCTACGAATCCTGGCGGCGCAACGAGGAGAAGAAAGCGGGCGAGGAGCCGACGGTCGCAACTCGTCTCGGGTCCGGGTCAGACTACACGGTCTTCCTTAATTTTCTGGGCATACCGGTGGCCGACCTAACCTTTGACGGCCCATACGGCGTCTATCATTCCGTCTACGACAGTTTTACATGGGTAGACCGTATAGGCGACCCAGGCTATTACTATCACGCGGCGATGGCCCGCTACTGGGCCATCGCCGCGCTGCGCCTGGCCGAGTGCGATTACGTCCCGCTCGATTACGGCGCTTACGCGCGCGAGGTGCAAACCTATCTGGACGAGCTGGAACGCGCGGCGCGCTCTCGTCATCTCGAAGTCGATCTGGCGCAGGCCCGTGCAGCGGCGCGACGCTGGGAGAAAGACGGGCGGATAGCGCTGGCGACGGCGCGGCGAGCGGTAGAGACCGGCGATCAGGCGCGCTCCGAGCGTATACACGAAGCGCTCCTGAGAGTTGAACGCGCTCTGCTTGACCCTGTGGGCCTAATGGGCCGCCCCTGGTTCAAGCATCTCATCTACGCTCCGAGGCCGACCTATAAGCCGCTCGTTCTGCCAGCATTGACCGAAGCCATAGAGGCCGGAGATCAAGCGCTCGCCCGCCGAGAGGTCGAACGCCTCGCTCGCGCGCTGAACCGCGCGGCGGCGGCCATCGAATCGGGGCTTTAGCTTACACGGAAGAAGTAAGGACAGGCTTTTTCCAAAACCAACGCGGAGCACAAATGCGATTGCGGCCGCACGAAATTTCCCGTTCAACTAATCCGACCGCTTCCACAGCCACAGGCGATAGATCACATGCAGGAGAATGCCGAAGACCAGAGGCGCGACGAGCAGGAGAGTTCCCAACCGGACGCCGCCCAGATACGCGACCAGAGTCATAGAAGAACCGAGTATCAAGACAACGATCTCTACGAAGATGTCTCGCAGCCCTCGCTCTATCTTCTTCCAGAAAAACTGTAGCAGACCGAAGGCCAGGCTGGTCAGGGCTATGCCGAACATCAGGGCGCTGAGCGCGCCGCCCGATTCATTTCGTGGGTGAACCAGCTCCCCGATTCCCATATAGAATCCGACGATGCTCAGCCCGATGATGAAAAGCGCGACGGCTTTGTCCTCAAGATCATCCATCTCTTCAAAATCCCTGCGCGTGGGCCTTTTTTGAAATTCTTTATAAGCGGAATCAATTCAGCTCAATCATCACTTCATACAGAAATTGCAGGGCGAAGCCGACGTTCTCGACCGAGAGCCGCTCGTCGTCTCCGTGAGCGCGCTCAAGCTCGCCGTCGTCCATCTTGTAGGGCTCGAAGCCGTAGGCCGTAATGCCAATGGAGCGAAACGTAGGGCTATCGGTCGAGCTGGTCAACATAGTTGGGATGACTGGGACGCCCGCGTCGCGCCGGGCAGCGACTTTGCGGATGGCATCCATCAGCGCCGTGTCCGGGCTCGACCCCGTCGGCGTTGACCCTTCCAGTACCTCTATCTCAAGAGCGGGGTCGGCCAGCACACCGCGCAGCGTCTTGATAAAACCTTCGGGCGTCTCGCCCGGCAACAGCCGCACGTCAACCTGAGCCCAGGCCGTGCCCGGTATGACGTTGACCTTATCGCTGCCTTGCAGGCCCGTGATCGTGACTGTGTCCCTGACCTGCGCGTTCAATGTCCTGTCGGCCAGCAATCTCTCTCGAAGCTTTGGATCACTGAGCGCCTTCTCAAGATCGGCGTATGCGGCCTTGAGCACGGGGTCGCTCTGGTGTGCGGCCAGGGCCTTGTAGCCCTCGGCCACAGCGCCTGGGATGCTTATGGGAGTCTGCCACGCACGCAAGCGTTCGAGGGCCGCGAGCAGACGATTGACAGCCGAATCCGCCAGGGGGATTGAGCCGTGCCCGGCCGTCCCCTTGGCCTTGATGCGCAGCCAGAGCGCCGCTTTCTCCATCACATCCACGCCGTACTGCTGAAGACGCCCGTTCTTGACATAGGCCACATCCCCCTCGTTCAGGAGGAACTCAGCGCCGCGAACCAGCTCGGCATGTTTTTCGACTATCGAGCGAGCGCCCGTCCCGCCAGCCTCTTCGTCTGCGACCGCCAGCAGTATCACATCGCGCTTGAGCGGGACATTCAATCGCTTTAACAATCTCAGAAGCGTCGCGTGGACTGCCGCCGTGCCCTTCATATCGCTCGCTCCGCGTCCATAAACGAAGCCGTCGCGAATCTCGCCGCTAAACGGCGGCACGGACCAACGCTCGGCGTCGGCCATGACCACGTCCGTGTGGCTCAAGAGAATAATGGGGCGACGACTACCGTCGCCCTTGATTCGCGCGTAAAGATTGGCCCTGCCGGGCGCGACATCCAGCAGCTTTGTCTCTATACCTTCGGAATCAAGTAGCCTCTGTAAATGCTGCGCCGCCGAGCGCTCATTGCCCGGAGGATTGGTCGTATTGATGCGAATCAACTCCTGCAATAGTTGCACCGCTTCGGCGCGCGCCCTGGGCCAATCAATCTCCGTGGCCCCGGAAGAGCCGGCGAAAAGGAGCAGCATTAAGACAGCTACGGAATAGCGCATACGCATGTGCCCTCCAATGCGGACGTAAATATAGCCGGCTTTCGGCGAACGTAGACCCGCCGGCCACTCGCCGTCCGAGATCAAGCGGGCCTTGTACCATAAAGCTAAGCTCAGGCCAACACTCCTATGCTTAGGCGCGTCAACCGTCAAAACTAAAAGCCATCCAGGCATTCATTTCCCGCTCGACACGAAATGAAGGACAAGTACATAATGCCCGTGCCACAAGCTTTAGCCTCGCGTTGATTCGCTCTCTTTGAGTCGTGCGTCACTCGCCGGCTGGGTCGGCCCGCGCCCGAAGTCTCAAGCAAAGGTGATTCAGTCGTTGAGCCAACAGTATCCAGACAGCTCCGTCTTCTATCGCCAGCTGAATCGAGCGTACCCGCGCATCCTACGCGGCGATGGCATTTATCTATACGACGAGAACGGCAAGCGATACCTTGACGGGGCGGGCGGAGCGATGGTCGCGTGTATCGGCCACGGCGTTTCTGAAATCGCCGACGCGGTTACGGACCAGATGCGCGAGGTGGCCTACGTCAACGGGATGCTGTTCACCAACGCGGCCGCAGAAGAGCTAGCAACGGGGCTGGCGGAGATTCTGCCGCCGCCGTTGAAGTACAGCTACTTTCTGTGCAGCGGATCGGAAGCCATAGAGGCCGCAGTGAAACTGTCCAGACAGTATTGGTGCGAGCGCGGGATGGGCTCTAAATGGAAGGTCATCAGTCGCAAGCCCTCCTATCACGGCAATACTCTCTCGGCGCTCTCGCTTTCGGGGCGCGAGCACTATCGCGCCTTGTACGAACCGCTCCTGACGGATTTCCCACGCATACCCGCGCCCGATCCTTACAGGCATCCGGGCTGCGAAGCCTGCACGGGCGAGGCTTTGGAGAAAGAGATTATCAGGCAGGGGCCGGAACGGGTCGCGGCCTTTCTAGCCGAGCCGATCATAGGTGCATCGGCGGGCGCTGTTGTGCCTACAGAAGAATACTACGGGCGCGTCCGAGACATTTGCCGCAAATATGACGTGCTCTTTATCGCCGACGAGGTGCTGGCCGGCATGGGTCGCACGGGGGCCTGGTTTTCGTTCGAGCACTTTGATATCGTTCCCGACATCTTAGTTCTTGGAAAGGGTTTGAGCGGGGGTTATGCTCCGCTGAGCGCGCTGGTCGCGACGAGCGAGATCGTCGAACAGATCGCCCATGGCAGCGGCTATTTCAACCACGCGCAGACCTATTCGCACACGCCCGTGATCTGCGCCGCCGGCAGCGCCACGCTGCGTTATCTTAAAGAGCGCCGTCTCGTCCAGCGTTGCCGCGAAATGGAAGGACTCTTCTTCTCAGAGCTTTCGGGATTGATGCGCTTCGACCCGGTCGGAGACATACGCGGCAGGGGATTGCTCGCCGGGCTGGAATTCGTCAGAGACCGCGAGAGCAAAGAGCCGTTCCCGCGCTCCGCCCGCTTTGCCGAAAGACTCGCCGACAGGGCTTTGCACAATGGCTTGATCCTGTGGCCCAACGTGGGCCATGTTGACGGCGCGATTGGCGATCTGGTCATGCTCGCGCCTCCGTTCATCATCACGGAAGACCAGGTCAAGGAGCTGGTCGCTCTCCTGGCGTTATCACTGGAACAGGTGATTTCAAGCTAGGCCGAGGCAAACTGTAGATGACTACGAAAGTGATGAGAATGGAGGAAGCGATCAGCCGCTTCGTGAAGGACGGCGATCAGATCGTCATCGAAGGCTTTACGCACCTCATCTGCTTTGCCGCCGCCCACGAGATCATTCGACAGCGCAGGCGGGAACTGACCGTGTGTCGTCTCACGCCCGATCTCATATACGACCAGCTGATAGGAGCGGGCTGCGTGCGCAAGCTGGTCTTTAGCTGGGCCGGCAATCCGGGCGCAGGCCCGCTCTACGCCTTCCGCAGGGCTGTCGAGCAAGGGTTGCCGAATCCTTTAGAGATTGAAGAATACTCGCACTACGGTATGGTCGCGCGCCTTACTGCGGGGGCCGCAAGGCTGCCTTTCTATCCGCTGCGCAATTACATGGCGAGCGATCTGCCGCGCGTCAACCCTCTGATTAAAAGGGTCGCCTGTCCCTTTACAGGGGAAGAGCTGGCGGCCGTACCCGCTTTGAATCCGGACACCGCGATCATCCACGCGCAGCGCGCTGACGCGGAGGGGAACGCTCAAATCTGGGGACTCATAGGAGTGCAGAAAGAGGCTGCATTCGCTGCGCGCAATGTCATAATAGTCGTCGAGGAGATCGTCCGGGAGAGTGTGATTCGCTCAGACCCGAACCGGACTCTGATTCCGGGCATGATCGTCAAGGCGGTCGTCCTTGAGCCATTCGGCTGCCATCCCTCTTACGCGCAAGGATATTATGATCGCGACAACGATTTCTATATTCGCTGGCGCGAGATTTCAAAAGACGCGGCGCGTTTCAACGCTTATCTGGACGAGTGGGTGTACGGCGTCAGAGACCGCGCCGAGTATGTCCTGCGCATGGGAGCATCGCTCGCACGCTTGAAGGCGCGCTCGCGCCCGTGCGCGCCCGTCAACTATGGCTATTGATTCAAAGATGATGAGCTATACGTCGAACGAAATGATGGTGTGCCAGACCGCGCGAGAGTTGCGGGACGGCGAAGTCGTCTTTGTCGGAATAGGTCTGCCCAACCTTGCATGTAACCTGGCGCGACGCCTTCACGCGCCCCGCCTCGTCCTGGTCTACGAGTCTGGCGCGGTAGGGGCTGCGCCCGAACGGCTCCCCATCTCCATAGGAGACCCGTCGCTCGTCACGGACTCGCTGAGCGTTTGTTCCATGTTCGACATCTTCAGTCTCTACCTGCAAGGCGGGCTCATCGATGTCGGATTTTTGCAGGGCGCGCAGATTGATCGCTTCGGCAATCTCAATACGACCGTGGTGGGTGATTACGCAAAGCCCTCTGTGCGGCTGCCCGGAAGCGGCGGCGCTTGCGAGATCAGCATACTGGCCCGTCGCGTTCTCGTCGTCGGGCCGCAAAGCAAGCGCTGTTTCCCCGAAAAAGTGGACTTCATCACGTCGCCAGGCTTCATTGATGGGCCGCTCGCACGGGCTCGGCATGGACTGCCCGGAGGTGGGCCCACGAAGGTCATCACGAATCTGGGCTGCTACGAATTCGAGGACGGCGAGATGATTCTCACATCGCTTCACCCGCATTGCACGCTCGAACATGTGCGCGACCAAACGGGCTGGAACCTTCGCGTCTCCACTCGCCTGGAAACAACAGCGCCGCCAACCCACCAAGAGCTACGCATCCTCCGCGAAGAGCTCGACCCGGCACATCTCTATATCGGCAGCCTATAGGCTACCAGTAAACTATTAATTCTATGGAGGCGGCGATCGGAATCGAACCGATGAATAAAGGTTTTCATAATTCAACAGCGATCTAACGCCCAAATTAACCCGCGCCGAGCATGCAGCGTCCGAGCCAGAATTTACCACACGACGATGAAAGAGGTGCTGCCGAAGCGACGGGTTCAATGAGTTGTTAGATGGCGGCTGCCATTACGATTCCTTCGAAATGCTGTCCGACTTCGTCAGCGCGAGCAGTAACGGCAATATTCCTGCATACATTATTGCACCTCGAATCCAACTCAACCTCTGCCAACGCTGCCCGCGCACAAGCCACTCCGCAGACGACAGACTTGACTCAGGACTATGTCTGAAGGCTCCTAATTCAGGCAGAAAGTAAATTTGGGTGACTACGAGCACCACTATGTAGATTGCCAAACTTATCAAGATAAGTTTCCGACGCGGTTTAGATTTCCAATTCAGGACGAGAGTGAGAATAAGTGAGAGGATGAGCAGAGGATGAATCATCATCCAGAATACCCCCTCGTTCAGACCATAAGTTCCATTGACCACGACAGATGAATCAGGCAAGGCAGAAAGGTAAACGGGGAAGTAGACAAGATGCGAATAAGCAATCCCGCCAAGCAATGTTCCCCACAGGATGATAGCTAGAAAGAGCGAGTACGTTCCGAGTCTCAATGTCGCCATGTTTTTATCTCCTAAAGTATAGAGGTTTTGAAGCCGTATAATAGCCATCTAACGCCCGAATTAACCCGGCCCGCGCGAACGGCATTCTACCTGATTTGCAAAGACAACGATGAAAGAGATGCTATCGTGGGCTCGGGTTGAATGAGTTGTTATATGCGTCGCTATTATTAACCGTCGTTTTTGAGAGGCTAGAGTACTCACTGCTAAAAGCGGGATAAATTGCAACGCTGACGCAGTCTTGGGAGATAATCTCAAATCTTCTGTGGGCAAGCACCCAACTGTTAATTCGAGGAGAGAAAGTCTGCCAGCGAGGCAACGTCTATGGCACAGTGGCCGCCGTATAGGGGGTGCCACGTAGTCTTTACTCCTCTTTTTATCGCAAGATTTGCAAGGGCTTCCGTGCCTTCAAAATTTCCATAATTGTCATAAAGACCGCATGAAAGATATAGTTCCGGATAGCGTTGATCTGCGCGCTCAATTAGTGAAATTGGGTTGATTGCGTTCCATTCTTCGTCATTAGAAACATACTTCTTCGCCAGTTGCGTCACTCCGTATATTATTTTGGGATCGGCGCCTGTACGCTTCATAGCTGCCCTCAGGGTGGAATAATCAGAGAATGGGGACTCCAGGTAAACTCCCGGGCAAAGAGATGCAATCTTAGAAAACATCTCGGGGCGGCTCAGTCCTAATATCAACACATTTAATCCTCCCATGGATTCACCGAGCAATATTCTATGCCTTGGCTTGCCTATTTTCGATTCTATTTCCGGCAGGCGGGTGATGAAGTCATCTAATAATCCGTTTTCCACTTTGGAATTCTTCGGAGTTAACAGCCAGACGGGGCCGTACGAAACGACCACGACAGTTGGTGGTTTAGTTGATGATCTCTGCCAATAGGCTTGTACCTGTGAGGTAAAATAAGTGTCGTCGTTCCAAATGGAAACGTCTAAATTCCTTCCGTGTAAGTGATAAATAACGTCATCGCTCACTCCATTTACTGCTCGGTAAATGGTGTAATTTAAGTTGCCGCTGGTAAAGGACTGCGCATGAGCCGGGGTGAAGATTACCTTTTGATCCCCGGTTCGACTGGTAAAGTAGTTCCATGACAAATATCCGGCGATTAAAAGGGCGATCAAAACAGAAACGAATATAAGAAGTTTTCTCTTCATATTTTGTTTTAAGAGGAAGTGCCTCAAAAACCGTTCGTTTTGAGAGGCTTATGTTTTGTATTAATTACACCCAAAAGCATATAACTACAATTAGACGTACTAACAGCCGTTATGGATTACGCCCAAATCGCCGTCTAATTCCTACGCACCTCAAAGATTGCTGAGTAAATCACTAATGTTACAGAATTAGGCTGCAAACTACTCTTGCGGATTATACGCCTATCGAAATGAGTGAGGCTCACAAGTCGCTCTCATTAGCAGATGAACAAGAGTAAATTATGCTTGTAGAGTATGGTTGTCAATAAAAAGGCGAAGCC
>DASQYE010000099.1:0-4270 GCA_035639355.1 Pyrinomonadaceae bacterium | reverse complement strand
TCGAGTAAAGCGGCCTCGAATTCTCGTCCTTGGCGTTCAAGACTTCCAGTGTCGCGGCGCTCTGCTTCAAGTCCATCTGATTTCGTAAATCGGCTATTTCACGATTTTTCGCCGCAATTGTCAAAGAGACAGCTTCAATACGCTCCGGATAATCCAATGTTTCAAAACCCTCCTCGGAAACTTTCCTTATTACCGCCTAAATGTTTCGATTTAATGTCGTTCGCTCACCTCAGAACCATAAAGAACTGAAATTACTACGCTTATTTGATGCGGGCGAGGGCCATGGGGTTCGTTGCGAGGGACAAAAAGGCCGAGGAGCGAGCCCCGTTCGGGCGCTAGAGAAAGATGTTCGCCAGGGTGTAGCGGTTGCTCGCGAGCGCGCCGCCCGTGCCGAGCGCCAAAAGGCAGGGATTTAGACCCCGGATGCGCCGGGACGCGACCCTTTTCCCAGGTTCGGACGAAAAGTCGCGACCGATTATGCAAGGCGGGAGGCAGCGGTTAGAATGAGGCTTTCACGCCGGAGGCCGGGGATACAGGCGGGCGGCTTGCGAACTACTCCGCTTCCGTCATCACCCTTCAGCGCGGCGGAGACGGGTTTTCAACTTGAGCACCGAAAGAGAGCAAGGGGGCGCTTGATGGCTAAATCTAAGAAGTTCCTGGAGCTACGGCGCACCATGCGCGATGTGTTCGGCATAGAGCGCCTCAGACCGGGCCAGGAGGAGGTCATACGCTCCGTCATGAGCGGCCACAATACTCTGGCCATTATGCCGACGGGCGCGGGCAAATCCCTCTGCTACCAACTTCCGGCGCTTCACCTTGAAGGCACGACTGTGATCGTCTCGCCGCTCATCTCTCTGATGAAGGACCAGGTCGATAAGCTGGACGACGCGGGCCTCGACGTATCTCAGGTCAACAGCGCTCTCACAGAGCGCGAGCGACAGCAGAGCCTTGAGCAAATCTCGAAGAAGCGCAGCGAGTTCGTCTTCACCACCCCGGAACGTCTCACCGACCAGAGCTTTCTTGACACGCTGGGCAGCAACAAGATCGATTTCGTCGTCGTTGACGAGGCCCACTGCATTTCGGAATGGGGGCACGATTTTCGTCCCTCATTTCTGGCGCTCGGCGCGGCCATCAAAGCGCTCGGAGCGCCTCACGTGCTGGCCCTGACGGCGACCGCCACGCCCGAGGTCGTCCTCGACATAGAGAAACAGCTCAATGTCGGCCCCTTGCGCGTCATCAATACGGGGATATACAGGCCCAACCTGAGCTACGAGGTGCTGCGCGTCACGAGCGAGGTGGAAAAGCGCAGGGAGCTGGCGCGCCTGCTGACGGAGATCGAGGGCACCGGGATAATCTACGCCGCCACGGTCAAAACGGTCGAAGCCTTAGCGGAGTTCTTCAAGGCGTTTGACTTCCCCGTCGCGAAGTATCACGGCCAACTTGGCCCACGCGAGAGGAAAGAGAATCAAGACCTTTTCATGGCGGGCGAGTTGAAGGCCATCATCGCCACCAATGCTTTCGGCATGGGGATAGACAAGCCGGACATACGCTTCGTCATTCACTACCAGATGCCAGGCTCGCTCGAAGCCTACTACCAGGAATCCGGTCGCGCGGGACGCGACGGTCGCCGGGCGCGCTGCATCCTCTTTTACCAGCTGGACGACCGCCGCACGCAGCTCTACTTTTTGGGCGGCCGGTATCCTAAATTCGACGACGTGATGGCCGTCTGCGACGCGCTCCGGCTTCACAAAGCCCATGAGCAGCCCATTCGTCTGGCGGCGGTTCAGGAGAGCGTCAGGGAAGTCGCTCGTACAAAGGTGCGCGTCATTCTGGCGATGCTGAAAGAGATGGGAGTGGTCACGGAAGGGCGCGGCGCGCGCTTTCGTCTACTGAAGAGCGACCTCGGCCGCGAGGAGATCGAAAGGATTTCCAGGCTGTGCCAGGAGAAGGGCGAGAAGGACAGAGAGAAGCTTGAAAGAATGATGCTCTACGGGCAGAGCGCCGGTTGCCGCTGGCATCTACTGCACAAGTATTTCGGGGAAGAGTGGGAAGAAGAGCAGAGCTGCGGCAACTGCGACAATTGCGTGCACCCGCTCGAAGAACAGCTCGGACTGCCCGCACAGCAGCCCACAGCCGCTCCGGCGTCTTCGATAGCGGCGAGCGAAGAGAGGCAGGAGGTCGAAGTGGAGAAGGGCGACCGCGTCGCCGTCAGGAAATATGGGGAAGGTCGAGTGGAATCGGTGGAGGACGATAAAGTCAAAATCTCTTTCCCGGACGGCGAGACCAGAACCTTCAAGAAAGATTTTTTAGAATGATGAGGGGGCTGCTATTCGTCCGGCAGCACTTCAATCGACACCTTTCACCTACTGTCTTACCTTCCAGCGGCGATTGCCGAAGCGCCCTGATGGCTGAAATCGGTGGCCCGCGAAAGCAACGGCATCAATCAAAGAGCGCGCCCTGCCGGGTCGGGCGACGAAACGTGCTCGGCTTATCGCCTTCAAGATACCGCTGGTTATTAAAGCCAAGTCGTCTGCAATGCAGTTTGAAGAGCTGCTCGACCATTCTCCATTGCTCGCTCGTACCCCTCATGCGCGCGCCGAACTCGCTCGAATTGAGTTTTCCCTCGCGCTCCTCCCGGATGTGATTCAAGATTCGCTCGGCACGGGTCGGAAGATTCTCTTTGAGACGCTGTTCAAAGTAGGGCGCGACGCTGCCCGGCAGGCGAAGCATGGTTATCCAGGCAGTTTGGGCTCCAGCGTCGCGCGCGCGCTTCAGAAGCTCCGGGATGTGCGAATCGTTAAGGCCCGGCGCTACGGGCGCTAAACCGATCCCGGTCTTGATGCCGGCACGCGACAGCTCTTCCATCGCGCGAAAGCGCGCTTCCGGAGACGGCGCATAGGGCTCTAAGGCGCGCGCCGTCTCTGCGTCCCTGAAAGGGATGGTGAAGAAGACGGAGCAGTCGGCCTGCCGTGCCAACTCCCTTAAAAGCTCCAGGTCACGTCGAACCAGTGCCGATTTCGTGACGACACTGACGGGCTGGCGAAATTCCAAACACACTTCCAAACACCCGCGCGTTAACCCGTAATGCGCTTCGAGTGGAAGATATGGATCGGAGGTGAAAGAAAAGACCAGCTCCTCGCCGCGCCATGACGGTCTCATCAGCTCTCGTCTGAGAAGCAGGGGGGCGTGCACCTTGGCGACGATCTTGCGCTCGAAATCAGTACCGGCCCCGAATCCAAGATACTCGTGGGTGGGCCTCGAAAAGCAGTAGCTGCAAGCGTGCGGGCAGCCGCGATAGCAGTTGACTGAATAATCAAAGCCCACGTCGGGGCTCTTATTATGAGTGATGATCGAGCGCGTCGCCGTCTCTTCAAAGACTTCGAGCCGGGCCTCGGGAGGTTCCCCTATCCACTCCACGTCTGTGCTGAGCCAGGGGTTCGGAGGGTTCTCTACGTAGCGCATAAAAAAGTATCCCGAAGCTTAAGATTCCTTGCGGCGCTCGAAAAGAGTTTTGCCGCGCCGGTTATGCGGCCTTTCGTTTGGGCGCAGCGGCGCGCCTTGACTGCAAGCCCAGGCGCTGGCGCAGGCCCGGACACGCATCCAGCTCGCGCTCAGGGATACACTGGGCGCACACCCAACGTCCATCTGCGTCGCGCATGTGCAGGCGCTCCGCAGTCTTACGGCACGCCTCGCATTTGAAATCCTTGCTCATTCCTTCTTTCTCCCTCTTTCTTAGATCACGCGCGCGCTCCGACGCATAGGTTCATACGATAGTCCGGCACTGAGAAGGCCGGATAAACACCAGTCGCGAGTGATTTATTCCGCATCACCCGTCGTCGGTGCCCGCCGTAATATAGGTTCCTTCTAATATCGCTCGTCAGCCGGTAAACGGACTCAAGGCCCCGTGCCCGGCTGACGCAATAAAGCTGCGTCCTGATATTAAACAGTGGCTCAAATTTTACGTGTAGAACAAGCGGAGTCTCGGGAGGTAATCGACTGTTCCTGGAAGATATTTTACATCATAGTGGTGGAAGTTTCCATTTCGGGACTTCGTCAAGCCATTAAAAAATGGCCCGGCGAAGCGCGAGCCTCGCCGGGCCTTTACGCCCGAACATTTCCCCCCGTGGAATATTCGGGCGAGCCCTGTTCTCGGTAGCCGCTTATTACGGTTTCCGGTGCGGGCAAAGCGACCTCGCCGACGCCGCCTCTAAGGCCAGCGCCTGGACTGCATCCTCTCCGACCACCATGCCGATCCTGCCTCCATCGGCCA
>DASQYE010000098.1:0-7599 GCA_035639355.1 Pyrinomonadaceae bacterium | reverse complement strand
CGATCCAGCAGGTCGCGCGGCTCGCAGCCCTTCATCTGTCTGTGCTCGATCATATAGTTGTTCAGGAGATGATCCAGACATGCCTGGCTGCATTTGAGGCCGCGCGTGTAAGCGGCGCGCTTGAAAATCTCTATGTAGGCGAGCGGGCTGGGCGGTTCCACCCGCGCGCGATAACCCATCCTTCGCAGGAACGCCTCGTCGGCCAAGTCCTTCTCTTTCAGGTTCGTAGAGAAGATGACCAGCTGCTCGAAAGGCACTTCGATCTTTTTGCCCGTATTGAGGGCCAGGAAATCGACGCGCCGCTCAAGCGGGACGATCCAGCGATTGAGCAGGTCGGCGGGCGCGCATCGCTGGCGTCCGAAGTCGTCTATGACGAGCGTGCCGCCGTTGGATTTCATCTGGAAAGGGGCCTCGTAGAAACGCGCCGCCTCGCTCCACGTAAGGTCTGTGTTGTCCAGCGTCAGCTCGCCTCCGACGACGATCAGCGGGCGCTCTATGAGCACCCAGCGGCCGTCATGTTCGGCGGGCGTCTGCTCTTCACCGATCGCGCGGTGGCTGTGCGAATCGAAGACCCGTATGATCTGTCCGTCAATCTCGATCGCAAACGGTATCCAGATGCCGCCCGGCAGCGCCGCGTTGATTCTTTCGGCGACCGCCGTTTTTCCAGTGCCCGGAAGCCCCGTCAGAAAAAGAGAGCGGCGCGAGTTGATGACGCACCCCAGGGTTTGCAAGAGAGAGTCGGGCAAGACCAGATCGCGAAATGCAGCGCGCACGTTATCCATCGTCGCCGGATGCGCCGGTATCGCCTGTAGGCGCATCATGTGCGCGTAGTCGCGCAGGGAAACCGGAGCCGGCCCAGTGTAGCCGCACATCGCCTGCACACGCTTAAGGCGCTCCCAGCCGTGATCCAGCATCGCGTAGCGCGTCGCTCCCATAGTGGTCTGAAGGCGCACCTCAATCAGCTTGTCGCGATAGAGAAGCTGAAGCAGCTCTTCGGCAAGCGTTCGCGGCAGGTAAAGCCGCTCGGCGACGGCCGTCGTGGTCGGGTCGGGAAGCATGGCGACGTGCTTGAGCGCCAGGTCGCACAGGAACCCTGTGGAGACGCCCGTTTCGTCCAACTCCTCTGGCATGGGTGGGCCCATGATCTCGATCTCGGCGCGGTTCAGCATGGCTGTGTGGGTGGTCGTCATCTGAGATTCAACCTTTTCTCGATTAAGAGTTCTCTTCAAGCTTTGAGCGCAGGCAGCAGTAGCAGCGGCAGCGCGTCGGCCACAATGGCCCCAGCGCTTTACGGGCCTGCTATTTTCCGTTCTGTGCGATGGTCATCCGGTCTGAGAGCGCCGCGAGAGCGCGCCGGGCGTCATCCGACTCGTTGGTGCGTCCCATGCGCCTGTAAAGATCGACCAGTCGGCGCAGCGTCACGGAAGAGTTCGGCTGAAGACGACGCGCCGCCTCGTAATATCTGATCGCCTCCTCGTCGCGGCCCAGTCGTTCGAGCATGGCCGCCGTGTTGAGACGCCCGGTCAATTCGCCGCCGGCCCGCGCGAAGTTCTTGTAGGCGTCCTCGTATTTACCGAGGCGGCATTGCGCCAGGGCCAGGTTATTAAGGATGCGCTGGTCGGTCGGCGCGAGCCGCGAGGCGCGCTTCAAGCGATCGACGGCGGCGCGATAGTTTCCGTTCTGGTAGAGCGAAAAGCCCAGGTTATTCAGGGTCTGCGCATCTTCGGGCATCACACGCATGGCGCGCTCGTAGGCTTCTTTGGCGCGCTCGCGCATTCCCTTCTGATCGTAAGCTAGGCCGAGCAGGCCGTTGGCCTCGCCGCTCAACTGCGGATCGAGCGATGCGGCCAGCGTCAATTCCCCTATCGCTTCGTTGACGCGCCCCGTGCCGAGGAGCGCGCGCCCGCTCGAAAGGTGTTCGCGCGCCGTGCCGCCCGCGCCCGGTCTGCGCTCGGCCTCCGTCACGTTATCGCTGACGCGCATCGTGCCCGCGCTCTCAAACTTCGCGACATCCTTTTCATTCAGGCGTCGCAGGCGGTTCTCGTCGCGGCTTCCGCCGAACAGCTTCGCCACGGCCTTGAAGGGCGCTTTGAAAATCCTGGCGAGCTTGTTTCCGCCCTTCCTGGCCTCGGTGCTGCGGCCCGTTGGCGAGCCGTTGGCGTCGATGATGTTGGCGTCCGTGTCTCCGTCGCGCCCGGTGGTGTCTGCCGTCCACAGCGCGGTCGCGCCGAACGAGAGCGTTAAGGCTAGAGTGACGGCGATGATGGTTCTGTTACGCATGGCGAAAACTCCTTCTACATATTCTTGAGTGTGTCCATCAGTTGGAGCGCGGCCGGGCCGAGGATGGCTATGAATAGCGTCGGGAAGAGAAAACAGGCGAGCGGTATCAGGAGCTTGACGGCGGCCTTCTGCGCGGCCTGCTCCGCGCGCTGGCGACGCTTGGTGCGCAAAGAGTCCGAGAAGACGCGAACGGCGCGGGCGATCGAAGTGCCGAAGCGGTCGGCCTGGATGAGCATCGCGACCAGGCTCCGAAGGTCGTCAACGCCCGTGCGCTCGGCCAGATTCCTGAGTGCTTCCTCGCGCTCGCGCCCCACCCGAATCTCAAGATTAGCCATCTCGAACTCTTCGCTGATGTCCGGGTGAACATCCTTCAATTCCTCGCTGATGCGCAGCATGGAGGCGTTCAAGCCCAGTCCCGCCTCAATGGAAACCACCATCAGATCGAGCGCGTCGGCCAACCCCCAGCGCACGCGCTGCTGCCGCCCGCGAATCATGCGACCTAGAACGTAGCGCGGCAGAACAAACCCGACCAGGAACGCCAATAAGATGAAGAGAGATGCGCTGCCGAGGGGCCGGGCCAACACGGCGCAGCCGAGCGCGACGAGCCCCGGAAAACAGATCATGGACGACAGTTGAAGGGCTCGATAGATGACGGGCGCGCTCGGGCCGCGAAAACCGGCCTGCATCAACTGCTTTTGCAGCTTGCGCGCCTCGGCCGCCGAAGCCGGCGCGAGCCGCGTGATCGGCGCGGCTATTCGCTCCGCGAAGTCCGAGCCGGGGCTCTCCTGCGTGATCGAGACGGGGCCGGCCGTAGCCGTGACGCTCTGCTTATTCATTTCCCGCAGCCGCTCCGTAGCCGCGCTCTGCGGGCGCGAAATCAGCCAGTAGATACCGACCACGCCGAAAGTAATGCAGACGAAAGTTGAGATGGTGATGACGAGAAGCATTTGTTTTTCCAGAACTCAGGACTCAGGACTAAGAATTCAGAATGAGAAGGCCGAAGGCGCTTTTATTCTGACTCCTGTGTTCTGAGTCCTGAGTCCTGCCCTTCATATTTTTATCTTCAGAATCTTGCGGACGACGAGCATTCCTGTGATCTGCATCAGGAGGGCGACGAAGATCAGCTTGTGCCCGCGCGGGTCGCTCCACATGATGCTCATGTATTCCGGGTTCATGGCCGTAATCATTATGGTGATGAAGATCGGCAGCCCGCAGAGCAGCCAGGCGGACAAGCGCGAGCTGGTCGTCAGGGTCTTCAGGTCGCCGAGGATGCGGAAGCGCTCGCGGATTGTGTAAGCGACCTTTTCAAGAATCTCCGCGAGATTGCCGCCCGTCTCGCGCTGTATCAGGATCGCCGTCACGCACAGGCGAAGATCGAGGAGCGGAATCCGCTGCGTGAGATTTTCGAGCGCGAGCTTCAAGGAGAGGCCCAGGTTCTGCTCCTCGTAGGTCTTGCGAAACTCGGTCGCAATCGGCTCCGGCATCTCTGCGGAGACCATGTGCAGGGCTTCCGGAAAAGCGTGTCCGGCGGAAAGCGCACGGCTCATCAGCTCAAGCGTGTCCGGCAGGTGCTCCAGAAATTGATCGAAGCGGTTCCTGCGTCTCCAGAAGACGTGTATGAAGGGGATGGCGGCCGCCAGCAGGCCCGCCGAGATCATCACGAGCACGGAGATCGTCAGCATGGAGACAGCGAGCGCCGCCAGCATCCCGGCCATCGCCGAGAACATGAAGAGCCGCGTCACGGTGATGTGAAGATCAGCCTGGTCCAGAACGCGCTTGAGGCGTGTGGCGACCTGCATCTCTATGAGCAGTCGATTCATCCAGGGAATCTCGCTCATCAGCTCTTCGCGCGCCAGTATGACTTCTACGTCTTCGGTGTGCGCGGAATGGAGCAGCGCTTCGGAAAGACGCTTTTGCAGGCGCGCGCGTTTGGCGTCCGACCCGCGCGTCGCCGCGAGGTACGCGCCGAACACCACGAATAGACAGAAGACGAAAACCAGGAAGGCGGCGAACATTTCGTTTACATCTCCTCGAACATGATGCGCGGCATTTGCAGACCGCAGGCCTTGAGCCGTTCGGCGAAGCGCGGGCGAATCCCCGTCGCGCGGAAACGGCCTATGACGCGACCCTCGCGGTCAACGCCCGTGCGCTCGAACTGGAAAATCTCCTGCATAGTGATGGTGTCGCCCTCCATGCCGGTCACTTCCGAGATGGAAGTGATGCGGCGCGTGCCGTCCGAGAGCCGCGCGGCCTGCACCACCATCTGAATCGCGGAGGCTATCTGCTGCCGCATGGCGCGATCCGACAGGCGCATCCCGGTCATCTGGATCATCGTTTCAAGCCGGGTCAGGGCATCGCGCGGCGTGTTGGCGTGAACGGTCGTCAAACTCCCGTCGTGGCCCGTATTCATAGCCTGCAACATGTCTATGCTCTCGCCGCCGCGCACCTCGCCTATGACTATGCGGTCGGGCCGCATGCGCAGGGCGTTGCGCACGAGGTCTCGCTGTGTGACTTCGCCGCGTCCCTCTATGTTGGGCGGGCGAGTCTCAAGGCGGACGACGTGCGGCTGCTGTAATTGCAGCTCGGCTGAATCCTCTATCGTGACGATGCGCTCGTCCGATGGGATGTAGGCCGAGAGCGCGTTCAGGAGCGTGGTTTTCCCTGCGCCCGTGCCGCCCGAGATCAAGACGTTCAGTCGCGCCTTGACGCACATCTCAAGCATGTCGGCGATGTCGCGCGTCACAGCCTGCTTCTCTATGAGCGCGCTCATTCGCAGCGGCTCCGTGCCGAAGCGGCGAATGGAGAGCACCGGCCCGTCGATCGAGAGCGGCGGGATGATGGCGTTGACGCGCGAGCCGTCCTGTAGGCGCGCATCGACCATAGGGGAGGATTCGTCTATGCGGCGACCAACCGAGGAGACTATGCGCTCGATGACACGCATCAGGTGCTCGTCGTCCTTGAAAGCGACGTTCGTAGCTTCCAACTTGCCGCGCCGCTCGATGTAGATGTTGCTGTGCGAGTTGACCAGGATGTCGGAGATGGTCGGGTCGGCCAGCAAGGGCTCAAGTGGGCCCAAGCCGAACAGCTCGTGGCGCACCTCGTTGACCAGTCGCTCGCGCTCTACGGTCGAGAGCGGCATCGCTTCGGTGGCGAGGACGCCTTCGGCCAGACGCGAGACTTCGGCGTTGACCTGGTCGGGCGCGAGCGCGCCCAGCTTGGTCAGGTCCATGCGGTTGATGAGCGCGCGATGCAGGCGCGACTTCATCTCTTGAAACGAGTGCTGGCCGTTGCCGCCCGTCGCTTCGCCCGCGCCGCCAGCTACTGTGCCGGCGGTCACTGCTTCTCGATCAAATCTTTCACGTAGGGCCATGATTTTATATTTTTACCGGCTGATTGATGGTTGAAGAGTTTCCGCGACTCCAAGGCTTTGAGCGGAGTTGGGGGAGGTGGTGGTGGCTGCGGCTGCGCGCCGCTGCCCGCCGAACAGCGAACTGAGCAGGCCGCGACGCTGCGGCTCGGGCTCGACCGCGTGCGAGCCGTCGCTGAGGAGCGTTCCCATTATGCGCTTGATCTCGATTGCGATCTTCGAGGCAGAGTCCGACAGGACGAGCGGTTGGCCCAGGTTGATCGAGCTGACGGCGGTTTGATAATCGCTCGGCACGAAACCGACCACCGGCTCGCCCAGGAATTTTTCGACCTGGCGAAGGTCAAGGTCTATCTGCTTGCTCCAACGATTGACGACGACTCGCACCTTCTTGCGCGGGTAGCCGAGGCGGTCGAAGATTTCCAAGGAGCGCTGCGCGCTGCGTATCGCCGGAATGTCCAGCGTTAGGACGAGGACGATGTCGTCGGCCTGATCGAGCGCCGCGAGCGTAATCGCATCGAAGGTGTGTTGGGGGTCTAGGACGACGTATTCGTAGCGCTCGCGCAGGCGCTCCAGCGCCTCGAAGACGTGCTGCGGCTCTATGTCGTCGGCCGAGTCTGCCTCGCGCGGCGCGGCCAGCAGCGCCAGGGTCGAAGAGTAGGGCGTCACGTAGCTCGTCAGCAGAGAGTCGTCCATGCGCGCCCGGTTCTCCACCAGGTCGGCGATGGAATACTTGGCTTCGACGCCGAGGAAGAGCGGCAGATCGCCCGCCTGCAAATTGAGATCGACGAGAACGGTCGGCCGATTCGTGGCGGCGGCCAGGTTGGTCGCCATGAAGGTCGTGCCGCAGCCGCCCTTGCTGGAAAAGACCGCGATCATGCGCCCCTTCCGTTTAGGCGTCTCGACGCGAGCGGCGCAGAACGCGGACGTGCGCGCGATGACCGTACTGAACTCTTCCTTGATAACGGGCAGCCGCAGAAACTCCCTCGCCCCGGCCCTCATGCAGCGCAGGATCAGCTCGGGCGACGCGTCGCGCGCCGCGCAGATCAGCGCCGTCGGCACGGCCTCATTGCTAAGACGCTCGATCAGCGCGAGGGTCTGTTCCGTGTTCGGCCCAAACGTGATGACGGCGGCAGAAGGGCGCAGGTGCACGATCTGTTCATAGACCTGCTCGGGGTCGTCGCCTCCGGCCAGAAGGCGACCGTCTGCGCTCTGTAGGGCGCTGCGAATCTCCTTGAAGGTGTCGAGCCCCGTACTCAAGATTACAAATGTCAGTGGTTGAGTCATCAGTAGTCCTTAAACGAGAAGTGTCCCGGTTCTCTTCCCCTGCGGGCGCACGCGACTTGCTCCTTATGGAAAGAGGACGACGCCCGCGTTTTCTCCTGTCAGCGTAGTCGTGTACTTGGGCATCGTTATCTTTCCGCCGACGAGCGGGATGCTGAAGTTAAAGTCATAATTCTGAATCTGGACGGAGACAGTCCCCTTGTTGACGCCGAAGGCGTTGGGAGCTTCGGAATATTTAACGAAGACGTTATCGGTCGTCAGGTGGTCTACAAGGGGCTGAGTGCCGCCGGCAGTAGTTCCGTAGACGGCCATCATCTTTACATTCTCAATATCAGCCTGGCTGTGAACGACCGCATAACGCGCGCCGCGCCGCGTCGCGTCCGACAGAGCATTGTGGACGTAGAGTGCGCGACCGAACTCCAGGACGGCGAACATTACCGTCAAAAAGACGGTCGCGCCGATGGCGAACTCTAAGAGCGTCGTGCCGCGCTCGCTTTTCCTTGAGACTTTGCAAAGCATCTTTCGATCAAGTCTCCTTATAAAATGACAGGCGTTGTTGAGAGGGCTTGCATCATGGTGCTCGGCGTAACCTGTATTTTCAGCGAGAGCGCGGGGTTGCCGGTCAGCTTACCTAGATCGAAAATCGGCTCGTAATAAAAACCCTCTATTCG
>DASQYE010000097.1:0-7442 GCA_035639355.1 Pyrinomonadaceae bacterium | reverse complement strand
GAGCAAGGCCACGGATGATATATTTTCGCAATCCGTGATGGCAGTGACGCGATGAAGACACGCATCCTTAAACAGATAATCCAGAAGAAGTGAGACCGCCTCCGACGCATATCCTTTGCCTTGATACTCGCGCGAAAGCGTAAACCCTATCTCAGCTTGCCGCGCATCTTGCGCCTCAATCTTGAGCGCACAGTCTCCGATGAGTGCTCCGGTCTCTTTCAGCTCGATGGCAATCTGGAACCAACGGCCCGCAGGAAAAGTCTCCAGGCTCTTTTGCTCGCGGATAAAGTCACGCGCCTCGCGCTCGCTGAACTCGTCCCAGCTCTGATATATGGAGACGGCGGGATCGTTGCGGTAGGCCAGAAACGGCGCGAGGTCTGAGTCGGCAAAGCGCCTCAGAATCAGCCTCTCGGACATAAGACTGGCGAAGCCTACCTCATTCACAGATGAAGCCCCTTCGATGGAACTCTTCGCGGCTCGGGCGCATAACCGTCCGCTCCGAGCCGCACGGCGCATAATAATACATTTGGTGGCCACGGCGGCGGGGCGTTTCAATCACACCCAGCCGGCGAGAGCGGGACCCCGCAGGCCGAACCGTCTCAGGCGCGGCCAGCGAAAACAGGGCATCTGCGAAGGGCGTGGGCGTGCGGCAAAAGCTTTTAGTGACGAAGGAGTTAAGGCGTGCTAATATGCTCGCCGTCATGCGTGCAGACGTTATTCTCATACGAATAGTCTTTACAGCAATCCTCGTTGCCGCCGGATACCTACTGCATCCAGTCCTCGGCAATAAATTGATCTCTGCCGGGGTCGCCGCCCTCGTCGCCCTCGCCATAATCTTTTTCGAGCTGCGTATCAGGCGCGCCTCGCTAAAGACGCTGATCGGCGCGGCGGTCGGGTCAATCCTCGGTATCATAGGGGCTTACCTGATCGGCTCGCTCATCAGCAGCCAGGAATCTATGGCCGTCGCCCCCGAGACCAAGACCTTTTTGACGCTCGCCCTGACCTTCTTCATGGCTTACGTCGGATTGATGGTCGGCGGGGCCAAGGGCGATTACCTGGATTTGGCGGCCCTGGGCGGCATATTCAGCGACAAGACGGCGCGGCGCGACCTCAAAATTCTGGACACGTCCGTCATCATCGACGGGCGCATAGCGGATGTTGCCGAGACGGGTTTCCTCAGCGGCTCGCTTATCATTCCGCAATTTATCCTCAGAGAGCTGCAACAGGTGGCCGATTCGCCGGACTCTTCAAAGCGCCAGCGCGGGCGGCGCGGCCTGGACATGCTCAACCGCTTGCAGAACAATACGACGCTCGATATTCAGATCATCGAGACGGATTTCCCGGCCGTGCGCGAAGTCGATTTGAAGCTCATAGAGCTGGGCAAGCAGTTGGACGCCGTCATCGTCACCAACGATTTCAACCTCAACAAGGTAGCCCAGCTGCGCGGCGTTAACGTGCTCAATATCAACGAGCTGGCGAACGCCTTGAAGCCCGTCGTGCTGCCGGGCGAAGCGATGCGCGTCTTTATCCTCAAAGAAGGCAAGGAATATAACCAGGGCGTCGCTTACCTGGATGACGGAACGATGGTCGTCGTGGACAACGCGCGCAAGCTGATCGGTAAAAACGCTGACATCGCCGTCACCAGCGTCCTGCAAACCACCGCCGGCAAGATGATCTTCGGCCGCCTGTGGGAGGACTCGGCCGAGAACGGCAACGGCGGCAGTAGTCAAGAGCGCCTCAACGGCACACGCGCGCGCCCCGTGCGCGAGGTGCGCCCCGCCCCCACGCGCATCACCGACAGCTTTGAAGGATGAGAAGAGCAGGGCGGAGGGATGAGGGATGAGGGATGAAATAAATGCTTTCGAGCTGTTGATCCAACTGTTTTCACGTCAATTTGTTCATCCCTCATCCCTCATCCCTTATCCCTTCGTATGAACGTCGCGATCATCGCCGCGGCCGGGCGGGGCGAGCGTTTGGGTGGCGAGCGGGCCAAGCAGTTCCTTGAGCTTGACGGAACGCCGATCATCATTCACACGCTCAAGCGTTTCGACCAGTGCGCGGCCATCCATGAAGTCTTTGTCGTCTTGCCCTCAACGGAAGCGGCATCTTTTCTGGCGCTGGCCGCCAGGTACGGCCTTCGTAAGCTGGCGCGTGTGGTGGCGGGCGGCGCGTCGCGCGCCGAATCCGTCTGGCGCGGCTTGCAGGCCGTGCGCGCAGCGACAGCCGAAATCGTCGCTGTGCATGACGGCGTCCGCCCCTTCGTGACGCCGCAAGAGATCAGCCGGACGGTCGAAGCGGCCAGCGAGTGCGGGGCCGCCGTCCTCACGGCTCCGGCCATAGACACGATCAAAGAAGTAGAGGGCGGAAGGGTGCTGCGCACTCTTGAGCGGGCGCGCTTGCGGCACGCGCTGACGCCGCAGTGCTTTCGCTACCCTCTGCTGCGACGCGCTTACGAAGAGGCGGGCGACCTACTCACGCGCGGCGACTCGATCACGGACGACAGCGCGCTCGTAGAGCGTTTGGGTGTGAGCGTGGCGGTCGTCGAAGGCGATTCGCGCAATATAAAGATCACGCGCCCGTCAGACCTGGCCCTCGCCGAAATCTTTTTAAAGCAGATGTCAGAAGTCCTGGAGTAGATGTCACTGATTGGCCTCTAACTAACGCCTGGCATCTACCTGTCTAAACATCTGATTTTATGTTTCGCATCGGCATCGGACATGATACGCATCGTCTGGCGGAGGGGCGCTCCCTCATCCTGGGCGGCGTGAAGATCGAAAGCGCGCGCGGCGCTGAAGGCCATTCGGATGCCGATGCGCTGGCGCATTCGGTGGCTGATGCTATCTTGGGCGCGCTCTGCGAGGACGATCTCGGCGTGCACTTCCCTGACCGCGACCCGCAATGGAAGGACGCGGACAGCTTGCAACTGCTGGCTCGTGTGATGTGGCTCGCGGGCGAGCGCGGCCTGCGCGTGGTCAACCTGGATGCGACCGTCATGCTTGAAAGCCCTAAGCTGCGGCCCTACGTCAAGGAGATGCGCGAGAATCTGTCGCGCACGCTCGGCGTGGATATTAATTGCGTAAGCGTCAAGGCGAAGACGGGCGAGGGATTGGATGCGGTGGGGCGGGGGCTGGCGGTCACGGCGCAGGCCGTGGTCTTACTCGCGCGCGTGTAAGAGGGGAAGCACAAAGGTTTTGAGACCGCAGGACATCATACGCAGGAAGCGCGACGGCGCGAGCCTATCGCGGGAAGAGATAGCGCTTTTTGTACGTGGTCTCACGAGCGGGGAGTTCGCAGACTACCAGGCGGCGGCGCTACTGATGGCGATCTTTCTCAAGGGCATGGACGCCGCCGAGCAGCAATCGCTGACGCGCGAGATGCTTCACTCCGGAAGCGTGCTCGATTTCTCAGACATTCCGGGCCCTAAGGTGGACAAGCATTCGACGGGCGGGGTCGGCGATAAGACCTCACTCATCATTGCGCCGCTGGTGGCGGCCACGGGCGCTTACGTGCCCATGATCTCGGGGCGGGGGCTGGGCCACACGGGCGGCACGCTCGACAAGCTGGAGGCGATTCCGGGATTTCGCGTCCGGCTATCGCTTGAGGAGTTCCGGGCGGTGCTGGGCCGGGTCGGGTTCGCCATGATGGGCCAGACCGAGGAGATTGCGCCCGCCGACCGTAAGCTCTACGCGTTGCGCGACGCGACCGCCACGGTCGAGGCCATCCCGCTGATCGTCGCCTCGATCATGTCCAAGAAGCTTGCCGCCGGGTTAGACGCGCTCGTGCTGGACATCAAGATGGGAAGCGGCGCTTTCATGCGGACACAGGAACGCGCCTCGGAGCTGGCCCGCGCGCTTGTTTCTACAAGCGAGGGTTTCGGCGTGCGGAGTGTGGCGCTGATTACGGATATGAACCAGCCGCTAGGGCAGGCGGTCGGAAATGCGCTCGAAACGCGGGAATGCCTGCAAGTCCTGCGCGGCGAATCGGACGAGCGGGCGCGCCCCGTCCTGGACTTGTCGGTCGAGCTGGCGGCGCACATGGTTGCGGCCGCGCGTCTCGCAGACTCGCACGACGCGGCGCGCTCGCGCGTGCTGCGTGCTTTGGAGTCGGGCGCGGCGCTCGAAAGATTTCGCGCCTGTGTCGAAGCGCAGGGCGGCGACCCGCGCGTCTGCGACGATCCGGCGCGCCTCTTTGATTTGACACTGCACGAGGTTAAGGTAGAATCGCCGCGCGCCGGGTACATCAACCACATTGATACGGCCGAGATCGGGTATGCCGTTAATGGCATGGGCGGGGGTCGCACACGCATCGAAGACGCCGTCGATCCGGCCGTAGGTTTTATCGGCCATGCGAAGATCGGCGACCGTGTGAAGGCGGGCGATGCGCTCGGTCTGGTCTACGGACGCCGCGAAGACGAAGCGTTGAGCGCCGCGCGGCGCGTCCGGGCGGCTTACGTAGTGGGTGACGCTCCCCCATCTGAAACACCCGCATTAATCAAGGAAGTAATCACCGCATGAAGCTCTATCTGTCAGCCCCGCTCGCAGTCCTTTGTGCGCTCGCGCTAGCCCTCGCGCAGCAGGGCTGTGGGCCTGCCAGTGGCAGCAGCGCCGCCGACGATCCATCCAAGGTGCGTGTAGGAATAGTCTACGACATCGGCGGCAAAGACGATCGTTCATTCAACGCGGCGGCCTTCGACGGCGTCAAGTGCGCCGAGAGCGGCAAGCACGCCGATGGCAAGCCGTGCGATAAGCCGTCGCTCGGCATAGTGCTGCGCGACGTGGAGCCCGGCGACCCGACCTCGATCGAGCCTGCGCTGCGCGCCTTCGCCGAGCGCAATTACAACCTCGTCATCGGCATAGGCTTCGCGCAAGCCCCCATACTTGAGGCCGTCGCTAAAGATTATCCGAAGGTCAACTTCGCCATCGTGGACGGTGTGAGCCAGCTCCCCAACGTCGCCTCGCTCGTCTTCAAGGAGCACCAGGGCTCTTATCTGGTCGGGATGATCGCGGCCAGGACATCCCGTACGGGCGTGGTCGGATTCGTCGGCGGCATGGACATTCCTCTGATACACAGGTTTGCCAAAGGCTATGAAGAGGGAGCGCGCGCCGTTAATCCGAATGTCCGCGTGGTTGAAAATTACGTCGGCGTCACCGACGCCGCATGGAATAATCCGGGGCGTGGCAAGGAGCTGGCCCTGTCGCAGATAGGCAAGGGCGCGGACGTGATCTTCACGGCCGCCGGCAACTCCGGCCTCGGCGCGTTCGACGCCGTAGAGCAGGCCGGCAAGCGAGACGGACGCGCCACGCACTTTGTCATCGGCGTCGATTCAAACCAGAACGGAGTCAAGCCCGGCTTCGTTCTCACCAGCATGGTCAAGCGCGTTGACAACGCCGTCTACCAGATCGTACAGGATGTCGCCGTGGGCAAGTTCGAGGGCGGCATACACGTCTACGGACTTGAGAAGGACGGCGTCGCCTACGCCATGGATCAATACAACCGAGACCTGATTCCGCCCGACGTGCTGCAAGAGGTCGAAGCGGCCAGGCAGAAGATCATAGACGGTCAGATCGAAGTGACCGACGCGATGGCAAAATAGGAGACAGGGGCCAGGGGTCGGTAAAAGCCTTCCCTGGCCCCCGGCCCCCGGCCCCTGACCCCCTTCTATGTTAGAGCTGCGAAACATAAGCAAGCGATTCGGCGAGGTGCTGGCCAACGACCGTGTGAATATCAGGGTCGGTGCCGGGACGATTCACGCCATCGTGGGCGAGAACGGCGCGGGCAAATCGACCGCGATGCGCATCGCTTACGGGTTCTACACGGCCGACGAGGGCGACATCTTGATCGACGGGGAGGTGCGGCCGATTCAATCGCCGCACGATGCCATTGCGCTTGGCGTCGGCATGGTTCACCAGCACTTCATGCTGGTCGAGACGATGACCGTGGCGGAGAATATAGTGCTCGGGGCGGAGCCGGGCAGCAGCGTCGCGCTCGACCTGGGCCAGGCCGCCGAGCAGATTCGCGCGCTCTCGGACGAGTTCAAGCTGGCGATCGACCCGCACGCCATCGTCGAGAACCTGTCCGTCGGGCAGCAGCAGCGCATAGAATTGCTGAAGGCGCTCTATCGTCATGCGCGCCTGCTCATACTTGACGAGCCGACGGCCGTCCTGACGCCGCAGGAGGTCGAAGAGTTCTTCGCCATCCTGCGCGGGATGCGCGAGCAGGGCAAAACCATCATCATCATCACGCACAAGCTCTCGGAGGTGCTGGCGATCTCCGACGAAGTGACGATCATGCGCGACGGCCGCGTGGTCGAAGAGTTGCAGACCAGAGAGACGAACGCCGCCGAGCTGGCGCGCCTGATGGTCGGCCGCGACGTATTGCTTCGCATCGAAAAGCCGGAGGCGAAGACGGGCGAGACGGTCTTGAGCGTGCGCGACCTGTCCGTGACCGCGCGCGACGGCACGGTGCGTTTGAACAGGGCCGCCTTCGAGGTGCGCGCCGGTGAGATCGTAGGCGTGGCGGGCGTCGAGGGCAACGGTCAGACGGAATTGATAGAGGCGCTGGCGGGCCTGGTCGCGCCCTCGCACGTCACGGGGCGGATAGAATTTCAGGGGCGAGACATCACGCGCCTGGACGCGCGCAAGCGCAAGGAGCTGGGCATCGCGCACATTCCCGAAGACCGTCACCGGCGCGGGCTGCTCCTGGATTTCGATCTCGCGGAGAATTCCATCCTGGGCGTTCACTACAGGCGTCCGGCCGTGGCCCACCCCGGCAATTTCCTGTTGGACACGGAGGCGATTCGCCGTCGCGCGCAAGCTATCATAGAAGACTTCGACGTGCGCCCCGCGAATCCTGACTTAGCGGCGCGCTCTCTCTCGGGCGGCAATCAGCAGAAGCTAATCATCGGGCGCGAATTCGATCTACGCCCCGTGTTGCTGCTCGTCTCGCAGCCTACGCGCGGCGTGGACATCGGCGCTATAGAGTTCATTCATAATAAGCTCGTGCGCTTGCGCGATGAAGGATGCGCAGTGCTGCTGGTCTCGGCGGAGCTTGAAGAGGTGACGGCGCTCTCTGACCGTCTGCTGATCGTGCACGACGGCGAGATCGTAGGCGAAGTTGACCCGAAGCAGGCGACGACCGAAGAGATCGGACTACTGATGACGGGAGGAAAGAGGTGATTTCGGATTTTGGATTTTAGATTTTGGAGCTTGGATTGGCGAGCGGCCCTTGGGTTGAGCGCCTGTAGACCAAGATTCAAGACAGACGGAAAGCGTTAATCTAAAATCCAAGATCTAAAATCCAAAATCCGAAATATGAGGGGTCTTTTACGCGAGCTAGCCTTTCCGCTGGTCGCCGTCATCGCGGCCTTCATCATCGGCGGCATATTCGTGCTATTGATCGGCGACGATCCCATACAGACGTATCGTCTGCTGATCGGCAGCGCC
>DASQYE010000096.1:0-7707 GCA_035639355.1 Pyrinomonadaceae bacterium | reverse complement strand
GAAGCCCTCCGAGAAATAGGGCCCAATGCGAAAGCGGCGGCCCCTGAATTGATCGAGCTATTGAAGCGCTCAAACGGTGTCACACGCCTGGACATCATTATCGCCCTCGGGAAAATCGGGGCGGCCGAAGCCGTTCCTCCTATGATCGTGTTATTGAAGAATGAAGACGTGGCGGTGCGTCGTCAGGCGGCCCTTGCAATTGCGGCTATCGGGCCGCAGGCGATGGCGGCCACTCCTGCTCTGATACTGTTACTGGATGATACGGACGAATTCGTTCTACGAAGCGCCGCCTACGCCATCGGAGAGATAGGGGCGCAAGCGAAAACCGCCACCCCTGCGCTGATTAAGCTGACGAAGAGTCCGGATGAAAAAAACCGTATCGCCGCTTCTCAGGCATTGGAGAAGCTAGGGTGGCGTCCGCGCACCGTTCAATAAACAGAGCGCAAGGGCTCACCGGTTTAACACGGCCGCCTCGCCGCTTTTTCGCCTCGCCTAGCGCTGCCAGTAATGCTTGATCTTCTGGCCGAGCATGGGAAAGGGAACGTACTCGGCCTGGCGACCTGAGCGCCGCAATTCCTCTACCATTCTCATCGCCCCGTCGGCGTTGCGCGTGTGCACCATGATGGTCGAGGCGCGCTGCAACTGCGGTTGCGAGGCCAGCCACAGCGCGACGGCGTAACCCGTGCGCTCGTCATCCGTCTCTTCGGAATGATAATGCTCCGGCAGCAGGTCGTGGTCCAGAAAGATCGCGTCGTAGAAATTCTCGCTCAGAAATTCAAGGGCGGCAGCCGGCGTCTCGGCTATATCAAGCCGGTCGCCCTTGAAATGTTTCTTGAACCATTCATGCCTGCGCCTGTCATCATCAAGCAGGAAAACCCTGATCGGGCTGCGCTCGGCGGCAACGTTATCGAGGCCGAGACGCGCCAGCACTCCACGCCAGATACTCATCTATTACGGATAGCCCCCTTGGCACTATAATAAACGCTTCGCCGGGGTATAATCTTTATAACCGAAGCTCGCATAAAGCCCCACAACTATAGCATAGACGGTACGCCCCGGATGGTCGCGCGAGGCGGGTCGAGAGAGCCCGCCTGCTGCCGGATACTAGACGAGGGGATAAATTTTTCGATGTCGGAAGCCTTGCTCTTGCAATCTGCGCCTCGAGTGCTATAATCCGCCGCGCCTCCTCCGAGAGACGCTCGAAGTGTGATCCCTGGGTGCTACGTAATGAACGCTCGACTTCCCCGGCGCGTTCAAGTATCAAGCGGTTATCTACAAGCTTCCGGGCCTGCTGTAGCGCGCGCAAAGATGTCATCCGATAACGCCAAAATTCATCCGCTGGTCAGCGTGCCCAGCGCCACGCCTGAAAACGCACCGGCGCATGATCGCTCGGTCGTGACGGATCAACCGGCGGCCTGCGCCTACTGTTTCGGTACGGGGATGGAGGTCGTCGCCGGCAAGGGCGCGCGCCGCTGTCGTTGTCGCACTCAAGAGAATCTGGCCAAGCAGCTCGAAGCGGCGCGTATTCCGCGTCGTTACGATCAATGCTCGCTGCAAAATTTCTTTCCCGCGAAGGGCAAGTATTTCACCATCCAAAGCAACGCTTTCAGATTCGCTTATACGCTGGCGCGCATGTACCCGGCCGTCGATCGCGGATTGCTTTTAATGGGGCCCGTAGGAGTCGGTAAGACCCATCTGTCGGTCGCCATCATACGCGACCTGATCGAAAAGAAAGGCATCACCTGTCTCTTCTACGAGTTCGGCACGCTCTTGAAGGAGATTCAGAACTCCTACAACCCGATCTCTCAAACCTCCGAGCTGAAGGTGCTCGCGCCCGTGTTTGAATCGGAAGTGCTCGTTTTGGATGAGTTGGGGGCGTCGAAGCCTACGGACTGGGTCAGAGACACGATGATGCAGATCATCAACACGCGCTACAACGATAAGAAGCTGACCATCTTTACGACCAACTACCTTGATAGCCGCCGCGCCGAGCGCGACGAGACGCTCGAAGACCGCATAGGGGTTCGCCTGCGCTCGCGTCTCTACGAGATGTGCAAGACCATACAGATCGAGGGCGAAGATTACAGAAAACAGTTCGACACGCAGCAGCCTTAAAGTGAAAGATTATTCTTCGAAACGGTGGCCGACCTTTTTGAGCTTGAAAGGTCGGCTTTTTTGCGGACGATTTCCGGCGCGCGCCGAGATCGACTCTGAAGCGCGAAATCCCCTCAAGCTCGGATTCGTGCGCGTTCCGGTCGTTATGTATAATGGCTCGACCCAATCAAGAGCGAGAGAGAGCGAGCGCGCGCCGTCGAGCTGCGGAAGATTCCAATTTGACTGAGCATGCCTAAACGCACGGACATACGAAAGATTCTTCTTATCGGTTCGGGGCCGATTGTGATCGGCCAGGCCGCCGAGTTCGATTATTCGGGCACGCAGGCGTGTCGTGCGCTGCGGGCCGAAGGCTACGAGGTCGTGCTCGTCAACTCGAACCCGGCGACGATCATGACCGACCCGGAGACCGCCGATAAGACTTACATCGAACCCCTGACGGTCGAGAGTGTGGCGGCCATTATCCACCGCGAGCGCCCGGACGCGCTGTTGCCGACCGTGGGCGGGCAGACGGCGCTCAATCTGGCGGTCGCGCTCTCGGACGCGGGCGTGCTCGCCCGTGAAGGCGTGGAGATGATCGGCGCGAATCGAGAGGCCGTGAAGGTCGCAGAAGACCGCAGGCTCTTTAAGCAGGCGATGGACGAGGCGGGGCTTGAGATGCCGCGCGGAGGGTTTGCGCGCTCCTGGGACGAGGCCGAAGAGATCGTCAAGACGACCGCCTACCCTGCGATCATTCGCCCCTCCTTTACGCTCGGCGGGACGGGCGGCGGCGTCGCTTTCAACCCGGAAGAGTTTGAAGAGATAGTGCGCGCGGGGCTCGCCGCCTCGCCCATACACGAAGTGCTGATAGAGGAATCCATACTCGGGTGGAAAGAGTTCGAGCTGGAAGTGATGCGCGACCTGGCGGACAACGTCGTCATCATCTGCTCGATTGAGAATTTCGATCCGATGGGCGTTCACACGGGCGATTCGATCACAGTCGCCCCCGCGCAGACCCTGACCGATGTCGAGTACCAGAGATTGCGCGACATGGCGATCCGTGTGATACGCAAGGTCGGGGTGGAGACGGGCGGCTCTAATATTCAATTCGCGGTCAACCCCGAAAACGGGCAGGTGCGCATCATAGAGATGAACCCGCGCGTGTCGCGCTCGTCGGCGCTCGCCTCGAAGGCGACGGGCTTCCCCATCGCCAAGATCGCTGCCAAGCTCGCCGTCGGCTACACCCTGGACGAGATTCCGAACGACATCACGAAGAAAACACCCGCCTCCTTCGAGCCGACGATCGATTACGTCGTGGCGAAGATTCCCAAGTGGGATTTTGAGAAGTTTCGCGCCGCCGAGGACGTTTTGGGGACGCAGATGAAGTCGGTCGGCGAGGTGATGGCTATCGGCCGCACCTTCAAAGAGGCGCTGTTCAAGGGCTTGCGCTCGCTCGAAGCCGTCAAGCCCTTGCGCCTCGAAGATGTCTCGGACGACGAGTTGCAGCGCAAGCTGGCGCGTCCCAACTCGCAAAGGTTCTCCTACATTACCTACGCGCTACAGCATGGCTGGCCCATCTCGGAGATTTACCGTCTCTCGCGCATAGACCCCTGGTTTCTCGAACAGCTTCAGGACGTAATGCTCATACAGCAGCAGATCGAGGGGCGAAAACTGCCGGACTTGCCGGCGGAAGTCTTGCGCTCGGCCAAGGAGGCGGCCCTCTCGGATCGCCGCATCGCCTATCTGACGGAAAGCTCCGAGGACGAGGTGAGAGCGCATCGCAAACGCCTGGGCATCATTCCGGTCTACAAGAGGGTTGACACGTGCGGGGCCGAGTTTGAATCCTACACGCCCTATCTTTACTCTACCTACGAGGAGGAGGACGAGTCGCAGCCTACGATCAGGCGCAAGATCATGATCCTGGGCTCAGGGCCGAACCGCATCGGGCAGGGAATCGAGTTCGATTACTGTTGCTGCCATGCCGCGTATGCGCTGCGCGACGCCGGATTCGAGACGATCATGGTCAACTGTAACCCAGAGACGGTCTCGACCGACTACGACACCTCAGACCGCCTCTATTTCGAGCCGCTCACCTTCGAGGACGTGATGAACATCGTGGACGTAGAGCGGCCCGAGGGCGTCATCGTGCAGTTCGGCGGGCAGACGCCTCTGAACCTTTCGATGCGACTTCATGAAGCGGGCGTGCCCATCATCGGCACATCGCCCGACTCCATCGATCTGGCGGAAGATCGCAAACGCTTCGGCGCGCTCCTGCGCGAGCTTGGCATTCCGCAGCCGGAGAACGGCACGGCGACGACCATCAACGACGCGCGCAAGATTGCGGCGCGCATCGGCTACCCGGTGCTCGTGCGGCCTAGCTACGTCTTGGGCGGACGCGCGATGGCTATCGTCTACGACGAGGAGAGCCTGGAGGAGTACGTGCGCACGGCCGTGGATTTTTCGTCGCGGCGTCCCGTGCTGATAGACAAGTTCCTGGAGCGCGCGGCCGAGTTTGATGTCGATGCGCTCTCGGACGACGAGACCTGCGTCGTCGCAGGTATTCAGGAACACATAGAGGAGGCAGGGATTCATTCGGGCGATTCATCCTGCGTCCTGCCGCCCGTTCGCATAGACCCGGAGCACCTTGAGACGATGCGTCACTACACGCGCGAGCTGGCACGCTCGCTCCGCGTGCGCGGACTGATGAACATACAGTATGCGATCAAGGATCATCGCGTGTATGTGCTGGAAGTAAACCCGCGCGCCTCGCGTACCATCCCCTTCGTGTCGAAGGCGACGGGCGTGCCCCTGGCGCGCATCGCGGCGCTCGTGATGGCGGGCCGCGCGCTCGCCGACTTCAATTTGCCGGACGAGCTGACGGTCGGTCGCTTCTTCATCAAGTCGCCGGTCTTTCCCTTCGTAAAGTTTCCAGGCGTAGACCCTATCCTGAGCCCCGAGATGCACTCGACGGGCGAGGTGATGGGCGTGGGCGAGACGTTTGGCGAAGCATACGCGAAAGCAATGACGGGCGCGGGCCTCGAACTCCCACCGAGCGGCACGGCCTTCATCAGCGTCAACGATGCGGACAAGGGGCAGGCGGTCGTGCTGGCGCGTCGCCTCACGCGCCTCGGATTCAATCTAGTGGCGACGCTGGGCACTTCGGCGCGCCTGCGCGAGGTGGGCCTCAAGGTCGAGACCGTTTTCAAAGTCAACGAGGGTCGCCCGAACATAGTGGATAACATCAAGCGCGGCGCGATAGCGCTCATCATCAATACGCCGCTCGGGCGCGCCTCGCACTTTGACGAGCAGGCGATACGTCGCGCAGCCTTGCAGTACAATGTCCCGTGCGTGACGACGATGACGGGCGCGGAGGCGATCGTCGAGGCCATCGGAGCGCGCGCCTCCGACGCGCCCATCAACGTCTACGCGCTACAGGAGTTGCACACGCTGACGAATTCCGTGCGTTGACGGACGAATCGTCGCCTCAAGCAGAGAGAGCGAGCAGAGTGAGTGCGGGAAGGAGCTTCCGTAAATGGAGATCAATAGCAAGCAGGCCATCGCAAGAATCCTTGACGAATGTCGGACGATCGCCGTCGTCGGACTCTCGTCAAGGCCCTCGCGCGCCTCGAACAGCGTCTCGATGTACATGAAGCAGCAGGGGTACAAGGTGATTCCGGTCAACCCGAATGAAGAGAAAGTCTTTGGAGAGAAGTCTTACCCGTCGCTCTCAGACGTGCCCGGTAAAGTAGACCTCGTTGACGTTTTCCGCAGATCGGAGGAGGCAGGCAAGGTCGTTGACGAGGCGATCAAGATAGGCGCGAAGGCCGTCTGGTTGCAGGAGGGCGTGATCGACCACGCGGCGGCAGAGCGCGCGCTCGAAGCGGGCCTGCTCGTCGTCATGGATCGCTGCTGGCTCAAAGAACACATAAGAAGGTAAAAGTAAAAAGGTAAAAGGCAAAGATGCAGATCGGATTCTTTATTTTTACCTTTTTCCTTTGACGTGGAGTGTGAAGTGTCCAAAGCCGCTCGGTTTGCATTGCTAATCATCCTGCTGCACGCGACGGTCGTGGCCTTGCACGGAGCCGCCCATCGAATACTTAACGTCGAAGCCTCGCGGGCACAGACTCTGTTCATCGGAATCGTTATCATTATCGCGCCTCTTCTCGCAGGCATATTAATCCTGAAGAGCATGCGGGCGGCGGGAGCGATCATTTTCACGCTTTCGATGGCGGGCTCCTTGATTTTCGGTCTTTACAACCACTTCGTGTTAATCAGCCCGGATCATGTCCTTCATCTGGCGGGCGAGCCGGGCAGCGCCTGGGTGACGATCTTTCAGCTCACGGCCGTTCTCCTGGCTCTGAGCGAAGGGCTCGGCGTTGTGACCGGGATTTTAATGCTGAAGAAGGGTTACCCCCCCGTTCGGCTCTGACAAGCAAGTATTCAGGCGAGCGACGATTTATGGCGGCAGATATTCGCGCAGCGGTGTTGACGGTGAGCGACCGCTCTGCGCGCGGCGAGCGGGAGGATGTTTCGGGCGCAGTGCTCGCCGGTTTGCTTTCGGAGATGGGCGCGCAAGTCATAGCGCGCGAAATCCTGGCGGACGACCTTGAGCCGCTCGCGGATAAATTGCGCGCTTTAGCGGAGCGCGCCGACGTGAATCTAATCGTCACGACTGGCGGGACGGGCTTTGCGCCGCGCGACAATACGCCGGAGGCGACGCGCGCCGTGATCGAAAAAGAAGCGCCGGGATTGGCCGAAGCGATGCGCAGCCGGACGCTTGATGAAACGCCCATGGCTATGATCTCGCGCGGCGTCTGCGGCATACGCTCCGGCACGTTGATCGTTAACCTGCCGGGCTCGCCCGCCGGTGTGCGCGAAAGCTTCGCAGTCATCCGTCCCGTGCTCGGTCACGCCATTGCATTGCTCGCGGGCCGGCCCCATAATGAAGCGCAGTGACCCGGAAATCCTTTGACAAGAAACTAAACCGGAGCATAGAATTTTTCCGTTCAAGCACAACCGGGCGCTCGTCACGCTTACGAGTCGGCGGCGCACACTAAAGACAAAATGAGATTGAGCGCAATCCTTCTGCAAACGTTGGCGAGCCCCACGGGGCAGACTGTGGGCGGCCCCATGACCGCCTACTGGCCTGTCATGATCTTCTTCGTCTTCGCCATCTTCTTTCCAGTGCTGCCGATTGTGCTGGGAAGATTCCTGCGCCCTAGCGTCTACCAGAAAGACAAGATGCGCCCTTACGAGTGCGGCATAGACCCGACGACCGACGCGCACGACCGCTTTACCGTGCGCTACTACATCGTCGCCATGCTCTTTCTGATCTTCGACGTGGAGACCATCTTTTTGCTGCCGTGGGCGATCATCTTCATGGGAGAGGATTTCTCGTTCACAACATTCGCCCTCATAGAGATGTTCGTCTTCATAGGCATACTGATCGTCGGCTACTATTACGCCTGGCGCAAGGGCGCGCTCGAATGGGCATGAAAGAAGGGATGAAGGATGAGGGATGAGGGATGAAATGGGTTGAATGAATGAGTTACTTGAGCAGTGCACTCAATCATTCATCCCTCATCCCTCCGCCCTCATCCCTTAGTTGTTATGGCT
>DASQYE010000095.1:0-2479 GCA_035639355.1 Pyrinomonadaceae bacterium | reverse complement strand
GGCGAGGTCTCCGCCGCAGGCGTCGCGCAGGCTCTCGATAACCTTTATCATAATCCGCAGCGACGCCAGAAGCTGGCCCAGGCGGCGTTCGAGGCCGCCGAGAACCCCGAATATTCATGGGACGCCATAGCAGAGCGGTTCAACGATCTATTTGTCGAGCTGGCGTGAAGGAGTCCCGCCGGTCAGCACGGCGAAACTCTCCTACGCATCTACTGCGAAGCGGAATTGTTTCAGCCCTATTGCGGCAGGTGGAGGGCCTCTGGGGCGGGCAAGCTCTCCTTCAAAAGGAAAGCGCTCACTCATCCTATGAGTAATCGAGCACGCCCGTGTGCATAGTCATTTTCCATTCGTCCCCGACCTTTGAATAGACTTTGCAGACGCGGCCTTTCCAGTGGCTGCGTTCTCCCCGCCCGTTAATCCAGAGCGTGTCTATATCGACGACGGCGAAGGCCCCGTCGCCCTCTACGGAGACGACGATCTTCTTGATCTCCCTGTCGTTGTGGACGAGCGTGTGCGTGTCGAATAACGCCTGCCAGTTGCGCGTCCATCTATCGTAATTATACCTGCCCCATTCCATAACCCATTCCGCCGGGTCGTGCGATCGAGGCGTGGGCGGCCAGGGCCAGACCATGTCCGTGTGAAAGACGCTGATTAAGAGATTCACGTCCCGCGTATTCCATGCCTTCGTCTCCCGGTTGACTATCTCTTCGATCTCTCTTTCAACGTTGTTCATAAACTTGCGGCCTCTCTCAGATGATGAGAGCCTCGCAGGTTACGGCCCGCGAGGCTCTCATCCAAAGGGTCTAGTCTCTCTCTCGGCCTCTTTAGAAGTTGAACTTTATGGCTAGCTGTACCTGTCGCGGATCGCCTACGCCCTGGCGCAGAAAGCCGTCGAAGTTAAAGAGCGGGTCGCCTATGGTCGGGTCGATGTTGTTATTGGTGTTGAAGGTATTGAACATCTCGATGATGGGAATCAACGCGTACCGCTCGCCGAAGCGGAACGGTCGTTGTAAGCGCCAGTCGAAGGAGAAGAACTCGTTGTTTTTGCGCAGCGTGTTGCGGTTGGCGCAGCGCGTGGCGCATCCGGGCGATTTAGGCTGCGCCGTGCGCGCCTGTATGCGCGCGTTGCCCTCGAAGCCCCAGGGCAGCTCAGCGTTCGCGTAGAAGTTGAACCTGTGGCGTATGTCGCGGTCGGAGAGGGCGTAGTCTAGCTGAAGGTTGAAGAAATTGAAGGAGCGGTCTGTGAACGGATCGCGCTCGTTCGAGTCGTCGTCCATGTCTTTCGAGAAAACGTAGTTCCACTCGAACTGGTAGCCGCGGCTGAAGCGCTTACGCATCCCTACGGTGAAGCCTTTGTAGAGCGACTTGCCGACGGCGCTTGTGACCATCGTCTCGCCCAGGAACGGGGCGAAGAAGCCCGTCCGGGCGTAGTCCAGAAAGCGCGTCAGGTGAACGCCCTTCGCGTAGGTGAAGTCTAAATAGAGCGACAGGTTATCGACGACCTCCTGCTCGAAGCCGATGTTGGTCGTGTAGATGCGCGGGTTGGCGTAGTCGCGGCTGAAGACGCGCACGCCCGAGAAGCACGGAAACGGGTTCGTTATCGTTCCGACGGTACACGACCCGGCCGTCGGCGTCACCAGGCCGGGCCACACGGGTCTAACAAACGGATTCGCAAACAGGCCGCCGGCAATCGTTTGTTGCTGCACGCCGTTGGTTGTGATCGAGCCGACCTGCGATAGCATGTTTTGCCGCGCGTTGTAAATCCCCCAGCTCCCGCGCAGGACGGATTTCCCTTTCTTCGAGATGTCCCAGGCGAAGCCTACGCGCGGCTGGAACATCTTCTTCTGGTTGTGCAGCGTCCCGTCCGAGGGGAAGCGCGGGTCGTTTAAGAATATCCCGTAGGCCGTAGAGGCTGGAGGCACTACCGGATCAGGGAAAATCTGCGCCTCCCAGCGCAGGCCGTAGTTCAAGTTGAAGTTAGACCTGATCTGCCACTTGTCCTGTATGAATAGGGCGAAGTCCTCGTTCTTGATGTCGGACGCCCCGGCGGCATCCGTCGCCGGGCCATTGGGCCCAGCGCCCTGCAAGAAGAGCAGGAGCGGCGTGGAGGGCGTGCCGGCAGGGCACGCGCCGGTCACTATGTCCACGAAAGCGCCGTTCGAGCAGCGGCCCGCGTTGGGCCCAAAGCCCGGACCAAGCGCGGCGGGCGAGGCGTAGCGCAGGAAGCCCGTCACGCTGTCGAAGATGTAGCGCCCCTCGAAGAAACCGCGGAAGACCTGCGAATTGTCCGTGTGTACCCACTCGCCGCCGAGCTTGATCGTGTGGTCGCCCGTCACGATCGAGAAGTTGTCCTTGATCTGCGCGCGCCAGATCAGCTCGTCCACGTTCGGCCCCAGAAAGAAGGGATGGCCGAAGCGGAAGGTCGTGCCGAACCCCATCGCCGTATCGGCGGGGATGTTGGACTCGATGGCGGAGCGGG
>DASQYE010000094.1:0-12085 GCA_035639355.1 Pyrinomonadaceae bacterium | reverse complement strand
CGATCGCCTGGAAGAGATAACGCGCGAGACCGAGGAAGCGTTCGAGATGTTTCGCCCCTTCATGGTCGAGAACGCTTACATCTTTCGCTCCGACAACGTGCGCTCGCTCTTCTCGCGCATACGCAAGGACGAGCAGGCTCTGCTTCCCTGGAATCCGGAAAAGTTCGACTGGTACGACTACTGGCTAAACATCCATTTTCCGGGTCTCAAGAAGTGGGTCTTCCCCACCCTCGAAGAGGACATGCGCGAACAGCCCAAACGCGTCTACACCTACCGCGACCTTCTGGAGTTGTTCGAGACTTCGACCAAGCGCCACGCGACGCGCGTCGCCATGCGCGTCGAGCGCGACGGGCGAAAAGAGCAGTACACCTACAGAGACCTGCGCGAGTTGGCCACCCGTGCCGGAGCATTCCTCGCAAGTGAGGGCGTCAAGCCGGGCGACCGCGTCATCCTTCTGAGCCACAACGCGCCCGAATGGGGCATGACCTATTTCGGCGTGCTCAAGGCCGGCGCGACCTGCATCCCCGTAGACCCGGAAAGCTCCACGGATGAGATAGTGACGTTCGCGCGCGCCGGAGGCGCATCGGGGCTAGTCCTGAGCGAGGAGATGTATGAAAGGCATGCTGACCTGGCCGAAAGGCTCGCGCAAAGTGGGATGGCTGAGACGCGCATCTGGCGTTTCGACGAGGTCTTTGCGCTCGCAGACCAGCAGACCGAAGACCGGCGCATAGCGCTTCTGCCACAGCGCGTGCAGGCCCAATCCATAGCATCGTTGATCTTCACTTCGGGGACGACCGGAAGCCCTAAGGGCGTGATGCTCTCGCATCGCAACCTGACGAGCATGGTCTCTATGCTCTCATCCGTCTTCGAGATGACGACGAGCGACGGTGTGCTTTCTGTTCTGCCCTTGCATCACACGTTTGAATTCTCGACGGGCTTTCTCACCCCCTTGAGTCGCGGCGCGCAGATCACCTACCTGGAGGAGCTGACGGGCGAGGCGCTGGCCCGCTCCATCAAGAACGGCCACGTCACAGGCATGGTCGGCGTGCCGGCCCTTTGGGAGCTTCTGCATCGTCGCATTAAGACGAAGTTCAGCGAGAGAAGCAAGCTTGTGGGCGAGGCCGCTGAGCTTCTTATACGCGCCAACGCATGGCTGCGCGACAAGACGCCGCTGAATTTGGGCGCGCTCATCTTTTATCCGATTCACGAGGGCATGGGCGGGCGCATACGCTACTTCATCAGCGGCGGCTCGGCCCTGAGCGATAAAGTCCAGCGAGATTTTCAGGGACTCGGCTTCACCATTCTGGAGGGCTACGGGCTGACGGAAGCCTCGCCCGTCTTGACCGTCACGCGCCCCGCCAACCGTATGCTGACCGGAAGCGTCGGAAAACCTCTGCCCGGCGTCGAGGTGAAGATCGTCGAGCCGGATGCTGCGGGCGTCGGCGAAGTTATCGCTCGTGGGCCGAACGTGATGGTCGGCTACTTCGAGAACGAAGCGGCGACGCGCACGGCGATAGTCAATCGCTGGCTCTACACGGGCGACCTCGGACGCCTGGACGACGACGGCAATCTATACCTCGTCGGTCGCTCCAAGGACATCATCGTCGATACCAACGGCAAGAACGTCTACCCGGACGAGATCGAAGAGGTCTATAGCAACTCTCCCTTTATCAAGGAGCTGAGCGTCGTGGGCCTGCCCGATGGGCTAGGCGAAAAGGTCGCGTGCATGGTCGTCGCAGATTTCGATCACGACATCTCGCTCTCGCGCGCGGAGGTGCGCCGCAAGGTCGAAGAGCATTTCCGCGACGTTTCGTCCTCTTTGCCCTTCTATAAGCGTGTCAAGGTGCTGCATTTCTGGGACGGCGATCTGCCGCGCACGGCGACGCGCAAGGTAAAGCGCCGCGAAGTGGTCTCGGCCATGCAGGTGCTCGAACAGAGCATGAAGACGGCGGCGCGCGCCGGGGCGTCGGGCGACGGGAGCAAGCCGCGAGACGCCTCCTGGCTGCTGGAGATCGTCGCCACTGTGTCGAATCGCCCGCGCTCGCAAATATCGCTCGATTCGCGCTTGAGCGACCTCGGCTTCGATAGCCTTATGTATGTAGAGCTGGCGACGGCGATTGAGAACGCCGGCGGCACGCTCGAATCGCCGAACACTTTGACCGAGGTGCTGGACTTGCGAGAGCTTGCGAATCTGGTCTCGCGCGGCGGCGGTGGCAGTGGCGGTGCGTCGGCAGCGCCCGCCGGGAAAGAGGCGAAGCAGCGGCGCGCAGAAAGAGAGCGCGCCGAAGACGAAGAGATTTACATTCCTTCGCTCGTGCGCTCCGTCGGAAACCGTGGCCTGGATGTCTTGCAACAGCTCTTTTACGAACGTTTTCTGAAGACTCGCTACGAGGGACGCTCGAACATTCCAGTCCACACGAATTTCATAGTCGCGCCCAACCATACTTCGCACCTGGACATGGGGCTGGCGAAGATGGCTTTGGGCGAGGCGGGCAAGGACATGGTCGCGCTGGCCGCAGCCGACTACTTTTTCGACAACAAGTACAAGCGCGCCTACATGGACAACTTCACCAACCTCGTCCCGATTGAGCGTAGCGGCTCGCTTCGTCAATCGCTGCGTCACGCGCGCTCTTTTCTTGATCGCGGCTATAACGCCCTGATCTTCCCCGAGGGCACGCGCTCCGTCACCGGAGAGATAGCAGAGTTCAAGCCCGTCATAGGCTACCTGGCGCTCGCTTCGCGCGTCGGCATCCTGCCCGTCTATCTGCGCGGGACTTACGAGGCGCTGCCCAAGGGCTCGAACATCATAAAGAGCCGCGATGTCGGCGCGCGCATCGGTCGCTACCTCTCCATAGAGGAGCTTGAAGAATTGACGAAGGGGATGCCCAGAAGCGAGGCCTATCGATTGATCGCGGCGCTCGTCTATCACGAAGTCTTGAACCTGCGCGACGGGACTCGGAATAGCTTCGATTCCAAAGCCCTGCGCAAGCGCTGGAAGAGCGAACGTCGCGCTCACACAGATACTCCCGTATTAAATACAGTGACGAGTGACGAGTGACAAGTGACGAGCCTGGACTAAGCTTTTAACTTGTCACTCGTCACTTGTCACTCATCACTGCTTTCTTATGTCGAAGACGACGAAAAAGGGCGCGGCGCGTAAAGTCGCTGCGAAAGGGGCTAAAGCCAGGGGCGGCGCGCTCGCCAAAAAGGGCGGGGCGATAGCGCGGCGCGTGCAGCCCAAAACACTCGTTACAGGCGGGACGGGCTTTCTGGGCGCGCATCTGGTACGGCAACTGGTCGAGGCCGGTACGGAGAACGTGCGCGTCATGGCAGGCTCCGTCCCGTCGAAGCTGAAGGATTTGGGCGTCGAGCCGTTCGAGGGCTCGATCACGAACGTAGAGGATGTCAGGCGTGCCGTCGAAGGCGTGACGGAGATTTATCATCTGGCCGGGCGCGTCTCGCGCTCGTCGAGCGATGCGCGCGAGATGATGGCGATTCACGTTGACGGAACGCGCCTGCTATGCGAGGCGGCGCGCGCCGCCGGGGTCAAATCAATCGTCATGGCTTCGACCAGCGGGACGATCGCTGTGACCGAAACGGGCGAAGAGCGCCCGGACGAATCGTGGCCGCCGCCCCTGGATATCATCTCGCGCTGGCCCTACTACGCGAGCAAGTATTACCAGGAACAGGTGGCGCTGGAAATTTTTTCAGGGCGCGGGCTGCGGCTGGTCATTCTCAACCCAAGCCTGCTGCTCGGCCCCGGCGACGAGCGGCTAAGCTCCACCAAGCTGATCCTTGATTTCCTGGCGCGCAAGATCAACGCCGTGCCGCGCGGCGGCTTGAGCTTCGTCGATGTGCGAGATGCCGCGTCGGCCTTTCGCGCGGCGATGCGTGAGGGCAAGCACGGCGAGCGATACCTGCTGGGGAGCGTCAACTGGACGTTTGAAAAATTCCTGGGCCGACTGGAGCGCATTACCAAGACGCCTGGGCCAAGATTCTCTTTACCCAAAAGCTTCACGGTCGCCGGGTCGAAATTCGTGGAAGCGCTCTTTCGCCAGTGGAATATGGCCCCGCCTTTAGAGGCCGAGGCGGTCGAGATGGCCGAGTATTTCTGGTATCTGGACGCCTCGAAGGCCCGGCGCGAGCTAGGATTTGAGCCCCGCGACCCGGCCGAAACCCTGAATGACACGGTCGTTTACGTGCGCGAAAACTTTCTAGGGGGCGAAGCGTTCAAGACTGCCGTGAGCGACGGCTGATCCGACGGAGTGCGAATCTTTTCCGGCTCGCCATATGAAAAGCTCCTGCGCGGGCGCAGAGGGTTTCACGGCCGCCTCGGGGCTCGCAGATACTCAAGGGGCCCGGACTCGCAGTGCGCGCGGCAGAAGCTCGAAGGTCGCGGGCAGGCGTCCCGGCAATTCTCCATCCACTTCGATCGACACCTCCGTATCATGAAGCGCGGGCCTGGCCTCGACGCGGGCGGCGTAAGCGTGATGGACTTGCTCCATCCCCAGATGAGTGCCCAGGTAAAGCTGCGGAGCATTCGCCAGAATCTTCAACGCGCCCAGACCGCCGATGGTGATGATGTCAAAGCGCCCGTCGTCCAAAAGAGCGCGGGGCGCGATCTTCATTCCCCCGCCGAAATACCTGGCATTGGCGACGCATAGATTGGCTACGGTGAGACGGCGTTCGGCCTGTTCGTCCAATTGAATCGTGACGGTCGTTCGCGGTGACGCGAGCGTTGTTTTAAGTGTGGCGAGGGCGAAAGAGACTCTGCCGCTCAAGCGGCGTGCGCGTGATTCTGTAAGCCAGGAGGGGCCGCTCTCCTTGACGCGCTCGATCACTTCCGGGCTCATGCCGAAGGACGCGACCCCAAGAAAATACCTGGTCTCGGTTTCGCCCTCGTGATTGACGTACTTGACACGCCCGACATCGACGAGCCGCGTGCGCCCACGGCTGAGAGCGCGCGCAGCCTCGGCCGGGCGCTCGGGGATGCCGAGCGTGCGACGGAAATCGCCGCCCGTCCCGCTAGGCAAGAGTCCCAGCTCGCTCTCGCCCCCGGATTCCAGGATACCGTTTGCGACCTCGTTGATAGTGCCGTCGCCGCCGCACGCTATGATTAAGCGGCTTCCCTCCTTCGCGCCGCGCGCGGCCAGGCGTCGTCCATCTCCGGCCCTCTCCGTGAAAGCGCAGCTGAACGGGCCGAAGTGTGTGCGCAGGTCGCTCGCAAGACGTGGCCACCGGTCGCGCGTGGCCCTGCCGGCCGACGCCGGATTGACGATCACTAGCGGTAAAAGAGACATCTTTTATTTCCGTCGGGCGGTTGACGATTCATCCTGGCTGAGATTCGAGATTGAAGATTTCAAATCCTCATATCCGAGAGAGACTACGTTTAGAAACGCTCAAGAACTTTCCGTAAAGGTCGCCGGGGCGATCTCGGGGCCTGTCTTCTGTTCGGCGGCGTAGATGGTGCGATCCGCTTCCCCCAGCTCCGCGATCTTGCTCATGACGAAATCGGCTATCTCTTTATAAGTGCGGACGTGATCTTTTTTGGCGAGGTACGGGGCGAAATCCAGGGGCGCGCCGAAGTGTATGCGGATCGGCTCGCCACCCGTCCAGTTGCCTAAGATTTGTCGCGGAAGGTTATTGCCGAGCCCCGCTATGAAGACGGGAATGACCTGCGGCGCTGCGTCCTTGATGAGCTTGCCGACGCCCGGTTGCGCGCGCAGGTACGAGTAAGGATCGCGGCTGCGATTGCGCGTGCCTTCCGGGTGAAAGCCTATGATGTGGCCCGCGCCGCTGTGACAGAGCTGGGCCAACCGCCGCACGGAATACTTATCGAAGAGCCGCTTCTCGCTGGCCGCGAAGATGGGCGGGTACATAGACCACCACCCCATCAGCATATTGACCACGAGGCCCAGGGGCGATTCGTAGAAGAAGCGGCTTCGCACCGGAAAGAAGAGCCGTTTGGGCCAGCTCGTCCGGCGAAACAGCAGGGCCGAGACCGTGTACATGTCGAAAAACGAGCGGTGGTTGGCGACGAGCAGAATGGGCGAAGCATGCGATGCCGCATCGACGTGTTCGAGCCCGTAGACGCGCATCAGATTGTAGGTCGCCAGGTGAATCCAACCCGCGCCAATGCGACACTGGCACCAGGTCCAGAAGCGCTTCCACCCTCCCTTGTTCATGCGGTGGACGAGGCGGAAAGCGAATCGCTCCATCCTTGAGAGCACGGCCAGTTCTTCAGGCGTCGGATCGCTCGCTGCAATCGGATGCTCGGCTTCGCGCCGCTGCTGCTCGACGCCACTGCTAAGTGGATCAGCGGAAGACATACGCCCTTTTTAGTCTATAGAGAAGTATTTGGCCTCTTCGTGGTGAACGATGATCGCCGAAGTCGATTGTTCCGGGTCGAGCTGAAACTCTTCGGTCAGCTCAACGTCTATGCGCGAGGGGTCGAGCAGCTCGAAGAGCTTGGTCTGATCCTCAAGGCTCGGGCACGCCGGATAGCCGAAGCTGAAGCGTGAGCCCTGGTAGCCCTGGTGAAACAGCTTCGTTATTTCCGGCGCGTCGCGGCCCGCTATGCCCAGCTCCTCGCGTATGCGCTTGTGCCACAATTCTGCCAGCGCCTCGGCCGATTCCACGCTCAGGCCATGGAAGAAGAGATAGTCAGCGTAGTTGTCGCCACGAAATAGCTCCTGCGAATAGAGGCTTGCCCGCCTGCCCATCGTCACCAGATGAAAAGCGACCGTGTCCATGCGCCCCGAATCCTGCGAGGCGAAGTAGTCGGCCAGGCACAGCCGCTTGCCCGAGGGCTGGCGCGGGAAAGTAAAGCGCAGGCGCTCGCGTCGCTCGTCCTCCTCGTAAATTATGAGATCGTTGCCCGCACTCTGGCATGGGAAATAGCCGTAGACGACGCGCGGCGTCAGCAGCTCTTTCCGTTTAGAGCGCTCTTTCAATTCGTCGTAAATGGGCCTGACGGTGTCGGCCACAAACGCGCGGTACTCGTCCGTGGACTTGCGGCCCTGTTTGAATTGCCACTGGCCTTTGAAGAGCGCGGCCTCGTTGACGTAAGCGAAGACCTCTTCGAGCGGCACATCGTCGCGGACGCGCGAGCCGTAGAAGGGAGCGAGCGGGATGGGCACATCCGTTCGAACGTCGGAGCGCTGCGTGTGCGTCGTATCACCCGACGATTTTAAGACCGCGCGCGGCCGCGCCGCTTTGCGGATCCCGAGCTTGGCATCCTCGCCGACGAGGTCTTCCGCGTCGTCGCCCGCGCCTCCGTCCGCATAGCCCCGAGCTGCGGCACGCGCCGCTCCGGCTTCGCTCACAGCCTCGGCCTGCCCTTCGGCCGCACCCGTGCCGGTCAAGGCATCCATCGTGTGCAGGCCGTCGAAAGCATCCCTGGCGTAGAAGAGTCGGCCCCTGTACAGGGATTTCAGATCGTCCTCGACGTAGCGGCGCGTCAGGGCTGCGCCGCCCAGGACGACGGGCAGGTTAATCCCGCGCTCGTTCATCAGCTCCAGATTATCGCGCATGATGAGCGTGGATTTGACCAGCAGGCCGCTCATGCCTATGGCGTCGGCCTTGTGCTCCACGGAAGCGTTCAGGATATTCTCGATCGGCTGCTTGATGCCAAGGTTGATGACCTTGTAACCGTTATTGGTCAGGATGATGTCCACCAGATTCTTGCCGATATCGTGAACATCGCCCTTGACGGTCGCCAAGACCATCGTGCCCTTCTCGGTCGCTCCGCCCTTCTTCTCCATGAACGGTTCCAGAAAGCGCACGGCCGTCTTCATCGCCTCGGCCGATTGCAGCACGAAGGGGAGCTGCATCTGCCCGCTGCCGAAGAGGTCGCCGACGACCCTCATGCCGTCCAGGAGGATCGTGTTGACGATGTCGAGCGCCGGATATTTTTCGAGCGCGATTTTGAGCTGATCCTCAAGGCCGATCTTTTCGCCGTCGATGATGTGCCGTTTTAATCGCTCTTCTACGGGCAGGTCGCTCGCGTCAGCCCGCGCGTCCTTGGTCTTCACGCCCTCGAAGAGTTTTGTGAACTCGCCGAGCGGGTCGTAGGTGCAGATGCCTTCAGCATCAAACTTGCGCTCGTCGTATACCAACTGGCGCGCCACTTCGCGCTGTCTCTCCTCTATGCGGTTGAGCGGAACGATCTTGCTCGCGTTGACGATCGCCGCGTCGAGCCCCGCTTCGACCGCATCGTGAAGGAAGACGGAGTTGAGCGCGACGCGCGAGACCGGGTTCAGCCCGAAGGAGATGTTCGAGACGCCCAGGATAGTGAAACAGCCGGGAAGCTCTCGCTTGATGCGACCGATGCCTTCGATGGTTTCCAGGGCGTTGCGGCGGTCTTCCTCTATGCCCGTGGAGATCGGCAGCGCCAGCGGGTCGAAGAAAATATCGTGCGCCGGAATGCCGTACTTGGTGGTGGCCTGCTCGTAGGCGCGCTTGGCTATCCGGAATTTCCCTTCCGCCGTCCGGGCCATACCCTGCTCGTCGATCGTCCCTATGACGACGCTCGCGCCGAACCTCTTCGCCAGCTCAAGCACCTTTGCGAAACGCGGCTCGCCGTCCTCGTAGTTCGTCGAATTCAGGATGCATTTTCCGCCGGCATGCTCCAGCCCCGCTTCCATCTTCTGCCACTCGGTCGAATCGAGCATCAGCGGAATCTTGATATTGGTGACGAGCCTGGAGGCCAGCTCGTGCATGTCGCGCTCGCCGTCGCGCCCTACAAAATCCACGTTGACATCCAGTATGTGCGCGCCCTCGCGCTCCTGCTCCTTGGCGAGCTTTACGAGCCCGTCCCAATCCTCCGCGTTAAGGAGGTCGCGCATCTTCTTCGAGCCGCTGGCGTTGACGCGCTCGCCGACGATCAGGAAAGAATTGTCCTGCACGTAGGGTTGCTGGCTGTATATGGAAGCGGCCGACGGGATGAGCTTCGCGTCCCGCTCTTTAGGCGTCAGGCGCTGCATGGCCTCGACGACCATCTTCAAGTGAGCGGGCGTCGTGCCGCAGCAGCCGCCGACGACGTTGACGCCGAAATCCTTGGCGAAGTGTATGATCTGCGCGGTGAAGGATTCGGGCGTCTCGTCGTAATGCTGCTCGCCGTCCTTGACTTCCGGCAGCCCTGCGTTGGGCAGCACGGAGACGGGCAGCGGCGCGTTCTCGCACAGATAGCGTATGCTCTCCGTCATGTGCTTCGGCCCCGTGCCGCAGTTCATGCCGATGACATCTATGGGAAAAGGCTCAAGCGCCGTCAGGGCCGCGCTGATCTCCGTCCCGTTGAGCATCGTGCCGAATATCTCTATCGTCACCTGTGCGATGACGGGCACGCGCCGCTTCGCTTTCTCGAAATGCTCAAAGATCGCCGCCAGCGCCGCTTTTGTTTGCAGCAAGTCCTGGCAGGTCTCGACGATGAAAAGATCAACGCCTCCGTCAAAGAGCCCGCGCACCTGTTCGGCATACGCGGTCTTTAGTTCCCTGTACGTGGCGTGGCCGAGCGTCGGAAGCTTCGTCCCTGGCCCCATCGAGCCGGCGACCCAGCGCGGCTTGTCTTTGGTCGAATAATCGGCGGCGATTCGTTTGGCCAATTGCGCGGCCTTGAAGTTCAGCTCGTAAGCCAGGTGGGCGATCTGGTATTCGACCAGCACTACGGGCGTTCCGCCGAACGAGTTGGTCTCAATCACGTCGCAGCCGACATCGAAAAACGCCGTGTGAACTTTTTCGATTGATTCGGGCTTGCTGATGAGCAGGTATTCGGGGCAGCCCTCGAACTGTAGCCCGCCGTAATCCTCAACCGTCAGATTCTGCGCCTGAAGGTTTGTGCCCATCGCGCCATCGAAAACGACGATGCGCTCCTTTAGTGTTTCCAGAAAACTCTTCATATTTTAGATTTTAGATTTTGGATTTTAGATTAACGCTTTCCGTCGCTCTTGAACTTTGGAACCAGGGCGCTCAGCCTAAGATTGTTCGCCCATCCAAAATCCAAAATCTAAAACCCAAAATCAGCCTACATAGTTAAGCCCCGCGCCAAACAACGCGGGGCTTTCCAACAAAAGCCTGTTTCGATTAGCCCTCCTGGGGAAAGACTCGCCGAGCTGTTTAGCAGTTTGTTTTACGTGGCCGCAAGTCGCCTTAACTCACCACCTTTTGTCAAATACATATTGAAGCATCGCGTACAAACGATGTCAAGTATTGGACATAAGCCGGAGAGGGTTGCGAGCGCGTTGTAGCTTTGCGAAAGCGGGCCCGACTCGGCCCTGCACATTCATCGCCGCACAGCCGCCGGGGCGAGCCGGAAAGCGCAAAGGCGAACGGAAGTTCGGAAACAGCGCCGGGGATTGTTGTCAAATGGCCGGCTTATGTGAGAGTGTAGGGGCTCGGCAGACTCTTTAAGAATTCAACCCTGGTTTCGTCAGGCGGGTAATCAGGCGACCACTCTCTGAGGGCGGTAACTTTAAGATATATGCGACGCGCCATCTATCCAGGCTCATTCGACCCCGTGACGAACGGTCATCTGGACATTATAGAGCGCGGCTGCAAGCTGTTCGACGAGATCATCATCGCCATCCTGGTCAATCCGGAGAAGCAGCCCCTGTTCACCATCGAAGAGCGGCGCGAGATGTTGGCCGAGGTGCTTACGGGCATCAACCGTGGCTCCTGCACGCTTCGGGTCGAGGACTTTAACGGCCTGCTCGTACATTACGCCGTCGAGCGCCAAGCGCACGCGATCGTGCGCGGCATTCGCGCCGTCTCCGATTACGAGTACGAGCTACAGATGGCCCTGATGAATCGCCGCCAGGAACCGTCTATCGAAACCGTCTTCATGATGCCCGCAGAGGTCTATTCTTACGTCAGCTCGCGTCTGGTCAAAGAGGTCTTCGGGCTGGGCGGGACTATAGACGGGCTCGTGCCCACCTCGGTCGCGGCGCGTATGAAGCGTAAGTTTGATCGGGATTGAACGGCGCTGCCCGCGTGTTATACTTCGGGCCGTTCTACCACACCGCGCGGGCGTCCTGGGCCGAAGCGCAAGACGTACACTTTAGGGAGGTATCAAGCATGGCTAGAGGCGATAAGAGCGCATACACGGACAAACAGAAACGTCAGGCCGAGCACATAGAAGAGGGCTACGAGAAGCGCGGCGTATCCGAAGACGAGGCGGAGGCGCGCGCGTGGGCCACCGTTAACAAGATGACAGGCGGCGGCAAGAAGAGCGGCTCCGGTCGCGGCAAACCTGTTAACAAAGGCCCCGCGAAAAAGGGCGGCAAGAAGGGTGGGAAAAAGGGCGGAAAGAAAGCCGGTAAGAAGAGCGGCGGAAAGAAGAGCGGCGCAAAAAAAGGCGGATCGAAGAAGGGCTCGTCCGGAAAGGGCGGCTCGCGTAAATAATTTTTGAGAGGGCGGCGCGCGTGTTAGTCTTCTCTACGCGGGGCAAGCAAGCCCTTAACACCTGCGCCGCACCTCTTTCCTATCGATTGTCGATGACCAAGCCAGCTATAGAAACATTCCCCGTCTCGGATAACGTCGCGCGGATGCGCGCCTCCTCGACGCTCGCCGCCATGCAGGCGGCCGAGGCGATGCGCGCCGAGGGCGTAGACGTGGTTGACCTGGGCGCGGGCGAGCCAGATTTCGATACTCCCGAGAATATCAAACAGGCCGCGGCCGAAGCGATGCGTCAGGGCCAGACCAAATACACGCCGACCGCAGGCACGCGCGATCTTCAACAGTCGATCATCGATTTCTACGAGCGGGAATTCGGCGCGCGCTTCGAGAGGTCGGAAGTGATGGCGACCTCCGGAGGCAAGCAGGCCATTTTTAACGCCATCGTTTCGCTCGCCTGCCCCGGCGACGAGGTCTTGATCGCAAAGCCTTACTGGGTCACTTTTCCAGAGATAGCCGTTTTCGCCCGCGCCGCTCCCGTCTTTATAGAGACCGAGGAGACAGATTTTCTGTTGACCGCCGAACAGGTCGAACGCGCCATCACGCCGCGAACAAAGCTCATCATACTGAACTCGCCAAGCAACCCGTCGGGCCGCATCATTCCCCCGAGCGAGTTTGAGCGGATCATGGAAGTCGT
>DASQYE010000093.1:0-9130 GCA_035639355.1 Pyrinomonadaceae bacterium | reverse complement strand
TACGGCGACGAGCAGCATCATCAGCGGGCGGCGCACATCGCCCGTGAATTGTTCGTGCAGCGGGACGACCGCGGCGCTCAAGCCTTCGGCCTGATCCGGGTAGGCGGTAGCGATGCGCTTTGTGATCGACTGAATATCGGCATTGGCCTGTGCCGCCGTAACTCCAGGCTTGAGGCGCGCAACAACTTCCAGATAGTGCCTGCCACGGTTGGCGAGCTGTTCGGGACTGAAGGCGATCGGCGTCCATATATTTATGGACGGCGCTTCAAACTGAAAGCCCTGCGGCATCACGCCGACGACCGTGTACTGCTCGCCGTTGAGCAGAATGTTACGCCCTACTATGCTCCGCTCGCCGCCATAGCGGCCCTGCCATAGATTGTGACTGATGATGGCCACACGGTTCGCGCCGGGCCTGTCCTCTTCCGGCGTGAAGTTGCGACCCACGGCCGGCGTCACGCCGAGCAGCGGGAAAAAGTTGGCCGTCACGCCGAAGGCAGAAATCTTCTCCGGCTCGCCATCGCCCGTCAGGTCGTAGTCCAGGGATGTGAGCGCCGCCATGTCCTCAAATGAATTATTCTGCGCTTTCCAGTCGGCGTAGTTGGCGGCCGCAGGCGTGTCGCGGGGGAAGCCTATGGCCGACTGATCCTCCCAGACCATTACCAGCCGATTGGGGTCCTGGTAGCCGAGCGGTCGTACCAGCACGGCGCTCACCAGACTGAAGATAGCCGTGTTCGCGCCGATGCCTAAAGCGAGCGTCAGGACGGCGATAAGCGTAAAGCTAGGGCTCTTCGACAGCATACGCAGTCCATAACGCACGTCCTGCAACAGATTTCCCATCACCAACACCTCCTATTCGTAACGGAGCGCGATCATAGGGTCTACGCGCGTAGCCTTGCGCGCGGGGATAAAACAGGCCGCGAGCGCCACCGTGCCCAGGAATAGCGAGACGCCTGCGAAGGTGATGGGGTCTGTCGCCGTCACGCCGAACAACAGGCTCGACATCAGTCGCGTGAGCACGAAGGCCGCCAACAGACCTATCCCGACGCCCAGGAGGACGAGCACCAATCCCTGGCCGACCACCAGCTTGAGAATGTCGCGGCTTTGCGCGCCCAGGGCCATGCGTATGCCTATCTCGTGCGTGCGCTGCGTGACCGAATACGACATCACGCCGTAGATGCCGACCGAGGCGAGCACGAGCCCGAGGCTGGCGAAGACGGCGACGAGCAACATATTGAAGCGCTGGCGGGCGACAGAATTCGCCATCACCTGCTCCATAGTGCGCACGTTGTAGATAGGCTGGTCTCGATCTATGGCGGCAAGCTCGCCTCTGATCGTCGGCACGAGTCCGAGCGGGTCGCTGGCCGTCGTTCGCGCCACAAGCGTCACTGCGCGCCGCGCCGTCTGGGCCAGCGGCGTATACATTTGCGGGTACGGCTCAACGTCCAACCCCTCGTGCCTGACATCGCGGACGACGCCGATGATGGTTCGCCAGGGTTGATGCGAGGGATCGCCCAGGTTGATGCGCTTGCCTATTGGGTCTTCGCCGGGAAAGAAGCGGCGCGCAAAAGTCTCGTTGATGATCGCCACCGAGGGCGCGTCTACGGTCTGACGCTCGGTAAAGGACTCTCCCTTGACGAGAGGAATTCCCATCGTGGCGAAGTAGGCCGGTGTGATGACCCTGTACTCGGCGTCCACTGACTGGCCGGACGGCATAGAGGGTGCGGGCCGACCTTCGATCTCGAAGGAGTTGACGGCCCCGCCGCCGCTCAGTGGAAGCGAGGTGATGACGGCGACCGATTCAACCCTCGGCAGGTTGCGGACGCGCCCCAGCAGTTGATCGTAAAAGGCTAGAACCTGCGCGTCCTCTTTGTACTTCGCCGCCGGCAGCGCCAAATCCATCGTCAGAATGCGCTCCGGGTGAAACCCCGGATCGACCTCTTGCAGACGCACGAAGCTCTTAATCATCAGCCCGGCGCCGATCAGCAGCACGAGCGCGACGGCGATTTCCGAGACGACCAGAAAATTGCGCAGGCGTCCGCCGCGAACTCCTTCGGTCGAGCTGCGCCCGCCCTCTTTGAGCGATTCCGTCAGATTCGGATTCGTCGCATGCAGCGCCGGCAGTAGTCCGAAGACCAGCCCCGTCAAGAGCGAGATCAAGAGCGTAAAGGCCAGGACTTGCCAGTTGAGCCCGATCTCGTCCAGGCGCGGAATATCGCGCGGGCTGAGCGCGATCAAGACCTCCACGCCCCACATCGCCAGCAGCGAGCCAAGGATGCCGCCCAGGAGGGCCAGCAGCACGCTCTCGGTCAGAAACTGTCGAACGAGACGGAAGCGATCAGCGCCTAGCGCACGGCGGATTGCGATCTCCTGTTGGCGAGCAGCCGAGCGCGCCAGCAGCAGGTTGGCGACGTTCGCGCACGCGATCAGGAGCAGAAATCCGACTACTCCCATCAACAACCAGAGCGACGTGCCCACGTCTCCGATCACACGCTGGTGGAGCGGGACGACCGTGGCCCCCCAACCGGAGTTCGTCTCCGGGTACGCTTCGGCGAGGCGGGCCGTGATGGTGTTCATCTCGGATTGCGCCTGCTCACGGGTCACGCCCGGCTTGAGACGCGCGAAGACGCCAAGGTAATCGGCGCGGCGATGCGCCTCTTGCAGATTGTAAGCTTGCGGAATCCACAACTCCGCCTGCTTGCTTTGATCCGTGGTGGGGTTCTTGAAGCCTGGCGGCAGGACGCCGACCACGGTGTACGGATTGCCGTTGAGCGTGAGAGCCTGGCCGATGATCTTAGGGTTCGCGCCGAAGCGCCGCTGCCACAAACGATTGCCGAGGATGACTACGTATTGCTTGCCGGGCTCATTCTCTTCGGCCGCGAAGCTGCGGCCCATCAGGGGCTCGACTCCGAGGACGGAGAAGAAGTTGGCGGAAACGACCGCCGCCGGGATGCGTTCCGGCTCGCCCTCGCCCGTCAGAGCGAGGCTCGTCTGGGCGAAGGCCGCCATGCCCTCGAAACTCCGGCTCTGGGTTCTCCAGTCGTTGAAGTTCGGCAGCGATGCCGCCTCCGTCTTAATGCCGCTCTCCGGGCTGGTCTCCCACAGCCAGACCAGGTTGTTCGGATTCTGATAAGGCAGAGGGCTCAGCAGTACCTTATAAACGACCGAGAAGATGGCGCTGTTGGCCCCGATGCCCAAAGCGAGGGCGAGTATAGCGACGATTGTGAAGCCCGGACGCTTGAGCAACATGCGAAAGCCGTAGCGCAAGTCTTGCCAGAGTGTCCCCATCATTTCCCTACACCTCCCATCGAAATCTATTCGTAACGCAGCGCGATCATGGGGTCTACGCGCGTAGCCTTGCGCGCGGGGATAAAACAGGCCACGAGCGCCACCAGAGAGAGCAGCAGCGCGAGGCCTATGAAGGTGATGGGGTCTGTGGTCGAGACGCCGTTGAGTATTTCGGTCATCGCCCTGGTGAGGGCGAACGCCCCCACCAGACCGAGCCCTATGCCGAAGAGCGTCAGTATCAATCCCTGCCTGACCACCAGCTTGAGAATGTCGCGGCTTTGCGCGCCCAGGGCCATGCGTATGCCTATCTCGTGCGTGCGCTGCGTGACCGAATAGCTCATCACGGCGTAGATGCCTACGGCCGCCAGGCCCAGGGCTCCGAACGCGAAGAAGGCGAGCAGGAACATGGTCAGACGCTTCGGCGAGATCGATTCGTCAACGACCTGCTCCATCGTCTTGATGTTGTATATGGGCTGCTCCTTGTCTATGGCCTGCACTTCATTGCGCACGCCCGTGACAAGCTGCGCGGGGTCGGCGGCCGTGCGCACGACCAGCGACATGGACCACCAGGGCTCCTGCGCGAACGGCAGATAGACGGCCATGTTCGGCTCTTCGGAAAATTCGTCGTCCTTGACATCGGCCGCGACGCCGACGATTTCGACCGCGCCATCCTCTTCATTGAAGATCAGACGATGGCCCAGGGCGTCACCTTCGGGAAAGTAACGTCGGGCCAGCCGCTCGTTAATGACGACGACGCGCGGCGTCCCCTGCCTGTCCTGTGCGGTGAAGGCGCGGCCCTGTCGCATGGGCGTGCCGATGGCCTCGAAGTATTCGGGCGTGACCATGCGATAGTCCGCGTAGGGCTCTTTTCCCCTGGGCGGGGCCGGGCGGCCTTCGACGCGAAAGTCGGAGCCGGAGTTGCTGCGGCCCATCGGAACGTTATTGACCGCCGCCGCACTCTCCACCCCCGGCAAGCTGCGTATGCGCCCCACCAGCTGTTCGTAGAAATTGACGCGCTGCTGCTCCTCGGGATATTTCAGGCGCGGGATCGATAGCTCCATCGTCAGCACGTTTTTAGGATTGACGCCGAGGTCTGCGCGCAGCAGATTTATGAAGCTGCGAATCATCAGGCCAGCGCCGACGAGCAGTACGAGCGAAAGGGCGATTTCCGAGACGACCAGGAGGCTGCGCAGGCGATTGCGACTCGCGCCGCTACTTGTTCCCTTGCCGCTCTCCTTGAGCGCCTCGTTCAGATCGACGTTGGTCGCTTGCAGCGCCGGAGCCAATCCGAAGACCGCTCCCGTCAGCAGCGTGATGACGAGCGTGAAGACCAGGACGGACGGGTCAAGGTGAAGCCCTTCCCATCCGGGAATATATTGTGTGAAGCCGGGCGGGATGCCGTTCCTGATAAATTCGATTCCCCAGACGGAGAAGAGCAATCCGAGCGCGCCGCCTACGGCAGCGAGCGCGAGGCTTTCCGTGAGTAGCTGTCGAATCAAGCGCCAACGGCTGCCGCCCAAGGCCATGCGCACGGCGATCTCTTTGCGGCGCGAGGTCGAGCGCACCAGCAGCAGGTTCGCTACATTGGCGCACGCGATCAGGAGCACGAAGACGACCGAGCCCATCAACACGATCAGATAAATGCGCGAGCCCCTTGTATAAGACTCGTTGAATTCCTCCACGTTCGCCGTCCTGCCGGTGTTGGTCTCCGGGAACTGCCGCGCGGCTTCCAGCGAGATGGTATTCATCTCGGCCTGGGCCTGCGCACGGGTCACGCCCGGCTTGAGAAGACCTATGATCCTCAGATAATGATTACCGCGCGAGACCTGCTCCTTTGGATCAAAGGCCAGCGGAGCCCACACTTCGCTGCTGCTGAAGGGAAAGTTGAAGCTCTGCGGAAGAACGCCTACGACCGTGAAGCTCCTGCCATCGAGCATTACCTGTCGGCCTACGATCGAGGGGTCGGAAGCGAAGCGGCGCTCCCACAGGCTCTGCTTGATGACGGCGACCTGCTCGCGCCCGAGTTGGCCCTCCTCGTCGGAGAATACGCGACCCTGCGCGGGTTGGACGCCGAGCGCCGCGAAGAAGTTTGGCGTCACGTAAGCGCCCTGAACGCGCTCCGGCTGGTCGCCGTCCGTCAGGTTAAAATCGCGCTGGTTGACGGCCGCCAACTGCTCGAAGACACGGTTCTGGTCGCGCCAGTCCGCGAAGTTTCCGGGCGCGACCGAGCCGTGCCGCCAGCCCGCCTCCGGCACTTGCTCCCAGACCATCGTCAGTCGATCCTGGTTAGGGAAGGAGAACGGGTGCAAGAGGAGCGCGTTGACGCAGCTGAAAATGGTCGTGTTTGCGCCTATCCCGAGTGCTATCGCCAGCACCGCGACTGCCGTGAAGCCGGGATTCTTCAAGAGCATCCGAAAGCCGTAGCGCAGGTCTTGCCAGAGTGTATTCATCACGTTCTCCTATTCGTAACGAAGCGCCACCATCGGATCGACGCGCGTGGCGCGCCGCGCCGGGATTAAGCAGGCCAGCAGCGCAACGCCCGTCAACAAGACTGAGACGGCGATGAAGGTGATGGGGTCAGTGGCCGTCACGCCGAAGAGCAGGCGCGACATAGCTCGCGTGACCAGGAATGCGCCGACGAGGCCGGAGCCTACGCCTATCAGCGCGAGCTTCATCCCCTGTCCGACGACAAGCTTGAGCACGTCCGTGCGCTGCGCGCCCAGCGCCATGCGAACGCCTATCTCGTGCGTGCGCTGCGCCACCGAGTAGGCCATCACGCCGTAGATGCCTATGGCGGCGAGCAGGAGGGCGACCGCCGCGAACAGGCCCAGCAACCAGGTCGCAAACTTCTGCGGAGCGACCGCGTCGGCTACCACCTTTGTCATCATCTGCACGTTCGACACGGGCTGATCTTTATCTATCTCAAGCACGGCGTTTCTGAGTGCCGTCGTCATGCTCGCCGCGTCGCCGCCCGTGCGCACGGCCAGCACCATAGAGCGCCCGTATTGCGCCTCAGGGATTTGCGGGAGCTGGAAGTAGGGGCGGTAAATCTCGACGCGCGCTTCCTCGTCCGGGCCGTAATGCTTGACGTGCTTGACGACGCCGACCACCTGCATCCAGGGGAAAGGCGAGTCGATGCCGCCGAGCTTGAGCCGCTTGCCTATGGGGTCTTCCGTGGGGAAGAAGCGGGCGGCCAGCATCTCGTCAATCAGTACAACTTCGGGAGCGCCCGTCTTGTCCTGCTCCGTAAAGTAGCGCCCCCGGAGGAGCGGGATGCGCATCGCGCGAAAGTAATCCGGCGTCGTCGATAAATTGACGGCGACGACCGTGTCTTTGATATTGGGAACCTCGTGTCCCTCGACCGTGATGCCGCTCTCAATGCCGCCGCTCATGGGCAGGCCGCGCGTCAGGCCCGCGCTCTCGACGCCGGGCAAGGTCTGCACGCGCTGCAATAGTTGCTGATAAAAGTTGACGACCTGCGCATTCTCCTTATATCGCGCTTCCGGCAGGGAGACGCGCATCGTCACGACGCCTTCGGGATCAAAGCCGACATCTGAGCGGCTCAGGTTCAGAAAGCTCTTGATGAGCAGGCCAGCGCCGACGAGCAGAAGGAGCGAGAGCGCCACCTCCGAGACGACCAGAGTATTACGCACGCGCTGACGGCTCGCGCCGCCCGTAGCGCTACGCCCGCCCTCCTTCAGCGACTCGTTCACGTTCGACCTGGTGACCTGAAGCGCGGGCGCGATGCCGAACAGAAGACCCGTGAGCAGCGAGATGACGAGCGTGAAGGCGAGCACGCGCCCGTCCAATCCTATGTTCATCACGAGCAGGCGCGGTATGTCTTCGGGAATCACGGCCAGCAGCGCGCTTATGCCCCACATCGCCAGCAAGAGCCCCGCCACGCCGCCCAGAAGCGACATCAGCATGCTCTCGGTCAACAGCTGCCGTATGAGACGAAGGCGGCCAGCGCCCAAGGCCGTGCGAATCGCGACCTCCTTCGAGCGCGAAGCCGAGCGCGCCAAAAGAAGGTTCGCCACGTTGGCGCAAGCTATCAGCAGCACGAAGCCGACGGCCGCGAGCAGTACGAGTAAGGCCGGGCGAATCTCGCGCGTAGCGAACTCTTGCAAGAGCGCCATCCTGACGCTGTTGCCGCCGTTCGACTTCGGATACTGCTCGGCTAATCGTTCGGCAATCGCCTCCATCTCGGAGCGAGCCGCTTCGACCGTCACGCCCGGCTTCAAGAGACCGATCACGTAGATGCCAGGATGATTGCCGCGCTCCTGCATCTTATCGGCTTGCAGACCGATGGGCACATAGACATCAACGGGAGCCTGCCACTCGAAGTTTTGCGGCAGCACGCCGATGACCGTGTGGCTCAAGTTGTTGAGCATTAATGATTGGCCGACGATCTCCGGGCGCGCGCCGAAGCGGCGCTGCCACAATGCGTAGCTGATGATGGCGGTGCGATTTCCGCCCGGCTGATCTTCTGCGGCTGTGAAGCTGCGCCCCATGGCCGGGTTTGTGCCGAGCACGGAGAAGAAAGTGGAAGAGACCTCGCGGCCCTCTAGCCGTTCGGGCTCGCCCATGCCGGTCAGGATAAGTCCCGCCCCGCGAAATGCGGCCAGCTGCTCGAAGACGCGGTTCTGGTCGCGCCAATCCACGAAGTTCGGATAGGAGACCGACATGTTCTGAACTTGCTGGCTCCACTCGGAGATGAATACCAGCCGCTCCGCAGTCGGAAACGGCAGGGGCCTCAGCAGCACAGCATTGACCACAGAGAAGATCGCCGTGTTCGCGCCGATGCCCAGAGCCAGCGCCAGAATCGTCACCAGCGTAAAGCCGGGATTCTTCAAGAGCATCCGAAAGCCGTAGCGCAGGTCTTGCCAGAGTGTTCCCATCATGTTCTCCTCTTTCTATTCGTAACGAAGCGCTACCATCGGATCGACACGCGTGGCGCGGCGCGCCGGAATGTAGCAGGCCAGCAGCGCGACGAAGGCGAGCAGCAACGAGACGCCCGTGAACGTCAGGGGGTCTGTGGCGCTCACGCTAAACAGCAGCCCTCTCATCACTCGCGTCAGCGCAAAGGCCGCCAGGAGCCCGATGATGATGCCGATCAGCGTGAGCGTCATGCCCTGGCCGACCACCATCTTGAGAATGTCGCGCGTTTGCGCGCCCAGGGCCATGCGTATGCCTATCTCGTGCGTGCGCTGTGTGACGAGGAAGCTCATCACGCTGAAGATGCCTACGGAGGCGAGAACCAGCGCGAGCCCCGCGAAGAGCGCGATCAGCGTCATGCTGAAGCGCTGGCGGGCGACGGAGTCCGCTATCAGGCTGTTCATAGTGCGGACTTCGTAGAGCGGTTGATCCTTGTCTATCTCTTGCACGGCCGAGCGCAGCGCGGGGGCGAGCGTCGCCGGGTCCTGGGAGCTGGTGCGCAGCACCATCGTCATATCGCTGAAGGGAACTTGCTGGTGCGGGACGTAGAACTCGGGCCCGGCCGGCGTCGAGAGTTCGCGGTTTCGCACGTCTCCGACCACGCCCACGATCTCGCCGTTGATGTCGTTCAGACCGAGCCGCAGTCGCTTGCCGACAGCGTCTTCGCCCGGAAAGTATTTGCGCGCCAGTGCCTCGTTGACCAGTATTACCTTCGGCGCGTCCGCCTTGTCCTGGGCCGTGAAGGCGCGTCCCCTTATGATGGGGATGCTCATGGCGCGCACGTAATCGGGCGTGATGATGCGTGCGGCCGAGACGGGCCTGTCGCCGGGCGGAGGCTCGGGCAGGCCGTCAACCGAGAAACCGATCGACATGTTGTTGCCGCTGAACGGCAGAGGCATGATCGCGCCGA
>DASQYE010000092.1:0-5664 GCA_035639355.1 Pyrinomonadaceae bacterium | reverse complement strand
GCGGCGCTTTATGAGATAACTTAATGCTTTCCACTTCTCCTTAAGACTATTTTTTGTGAGCCCCGCTTAAAGCTGTCGCTGCGCCCAGTCCGATATAAACGCTGCCGGCGAAAATGCGTTGCGCGCGTAGAAACTTTAAGTTTCCGCGTAGCCAGTTGCCTATGCTTCCTGCTGCGAGTGCATAGACGGAATCGCTCAAAGTTCCAAGAAAAATCAGAATCGTTCCCAACAAACCGATCTGCATTGCGACTCGGCCTCGCGCCGCGTCGATAAACTGCGGCAAAAACGCGAAAAAGAAGAGGGCGGTTTTCGGATTAAGCAGATTAACAACGACGCCTTGATAGAACACGCGGCTCAACTTCGTCTTCTCAATTCCCCGCGTTCGCTCAACCTTTTCTTTAGTCAACAAGGTTTTCACGCCGAGATAAATTAGATAAGCCGCGCCCGCATATTTCACGAAGCTGAAGGCTAAGACGGACGATAACAATAGAGCCGACAAGCCCAAAGCTGCGACAGCGATGTGAACGAGCGTGCCGACCTGTACTCCCAGACTGGAAACTATCCCCGCCCTGCGCCCTTGTTGAATGCTGCGAGCAATGATGTAAAGCGTATTGGGCCCAGGCATGAAGACCAGAATCGAAGCCACGGAGATAAACACAGATAGCGTTGACCAGTTCAGCATACCTTTCCCTTTTACCTGACCGTATACGACGCAATTTCGCCGTGCGCCTTTTTCAACATTTCAACCAGCGATGCGCCTAAACCTTCTAAAATTCCTTTCATTTTTTCATCTGTCATTTCTCCGCCGTCGCCAATAAACTTACTGTCGACAAAAGAGACGGCGACCTCTTGAGGTAAAACGTGAACGCCAACACTCGTCAGCACGCCCCGCAGGTGCGTGAGCGAGCGCAGGCCGCCGAAGGAGCCTGGAGAAGCAGCCATCATGGCCGCGAATTTTCCGGGGAAAACGTCACTCCTTCGGTATCTATCGCTTTGACGCGAAGCCCAATCAATCGCGTTTTTCAGGGCAGCGGGAAGCGAGCCGTTGTATTCCGGCGAAGCGATCAACAACCCGTCGTGCCGTGTTAAGAGTCCCTGAAAGAGAAGCGCGTTTTCGTTAAAGCCATCTCTCTCTTGGTCATCCGGGTTGTAGATCGGCATCGGGTAATCGCGAAGATCGACAAAGGTGACTTCCGCGCCAGCTTTTTCCGCGCCTTTAATCGCCGTTTTCAAAACCCGCTTGCTAAAAGAGTGTTCGCGCAGACTTCCTGCGAAAGCCAGAATTTTCGGTTTCCTTATCATGTATCCCTGACACCTCGGATTTTATAAAACTCAAATTCAAACGATTGGCCGGTCAACGCTGCCTGCCCGAATAACTTTGCGCCCCGGCGACTCCGCCCTTCAACCCGATTCGTGGGCTTTCCGCGTTTTCGCAAGAAGCGCGACAAGTTGCTCAAGCTCCGCTTCGCTTAACGCGCCAAACGCAGCCGTGTTGGCTGCTTCAGCAGGCTCGTCAAGCAGTTTAAGAAGATTCAATCCCTTCTCGGTGATTCGACAATAAACGCAGCGGCGGTCGTGCGGGCGAAGCTCGCGCGCAACCAATCCTTTGGCTTCTAAACGGTCAATCATCCGCGTAATACCGGGCGTGCGCTCGATCATTCGCTCGGCAATCGTCAAAGTCGGCAGACCATCAGGCTCAGCGCCGCGCAAAATCCGCAGCACATTGTATTGCTGACCTGTAATATCGAACGGCGCGCAGACTGTCTCGAAAAAAGTTCTCACCCGGTCGGCCGTTGACAGTAAAGTGACATAAGCCGCCTGGGTTTGCGTCAATCGGGAGCGCTTCTTTTCGCTCGCGCGCGACTTTTTCTTATCCTCAGCCATGGGAAACTATTTTATGGGTCAATAGTTGACTTGTCAAGTAAATTGCGATTGGGAGTTTTGAGAAAGTATTACCCGAGCGCAATAAAAGCCAGTGATTGTGGACGTAAGCAGAGATCGCCTGCGAAGATGGTGCGATATGAAGTCCTGCGGCAATCGCGCCAAGGCGCGCCGGCACTACGAACGAATCAAGGCAACTCGCTAGCGACCGGGCAACAGACAAGGATTGTGCGCATGTTCCTCCTCGAAATTTATGTCAAGGGTCACTCTACGGCCTGACGCGAGTGTGTTGCGTGGCCCACACTTGCCAGCGCCCGTCGCGCTTGATGTACGTATCCGTAAAACTAAGTCTCACGTCAAAGGCTTGGCCTGCTTGTCATGTCCCTTGATGTGATTGATGCCGGTCACAATCCCCACATTCCCTTCGACACGCACACAGAGGTCTGCCCTGTGCGGCTCCTGTTTTTCTTCCCGTAATATCCTTTGAAGCTTATACAACCACAACTAGAGGAGGTGTAAGACTATGGTGGAGGAGGGGGAGTAACAACTGAATAGAGTAGAGCGGCGCGCAAGGGAAAATCAAACGCGCCGCTCTTATTTTATAAATCGCGTGCCGCTACTTGCGAGTCTCTAAATAAAGGCGGCATCGCTAACGCGCCGCACGCCGACTTCGCGGGCTGGCTATTAACCCAGCCCTTGATCAGAGGGGACGCCGTTCCCTCTGGACTCCCATATTTCTCAATCGGCGAGCCCGCAGCAAGCTGACGCGGAATGTATGATTCAATTTAGGACATGACCGTTTTTATTAGTCGTTTGACAGATGATTTAGATAGTAGTACGACTATCTTGAATAACAAAATTCAGTTAGCTACAAACCGGCGCTGATGGTGAATAAACATCAGGCGAAAACATTTGGGTCGAACAAGGTAAGGAGAACCAAGACATGTTACAAACACGCGGATACGCAACTGCGGGGCCGACAGCCAAACTCGAACCTTTCAGCTTTGAGCGAAGGGAGCCGGGCGCGCACGACGTGCTCATCGAAATCCTGTACTGCGGCGTCTGTCACTCCGACATACACCAGGCGCGCAACGAGTGGGGCAACTCGACTTATCCGATGGTTCCCGGCCACGAGATAGTCGGGCGAGTGAAAAGGGTCGGCCCGCGGGTGACGCGTTTCGAAGAGAGCGACCTCGCGGGCGTCGGCTGCTTCGTGGACTCCTGTCGAGTCTGCGGTAACTGCAAAGATGGGGAGGAGCAGTATTGCGAAAACCACCTCGTCGCCACCTACAACGGAACCGAAAGGGACGAAAGTACGCCGACCTACGGGGGATATTCGTCTCAGATAGTCGTGGACGAGGGCTACACGCTCAGGATTCCTCCCGATCTTCCGCTCGCTGAAGTTGCGCCTCTTCTCTGCGCCGGTATTACCACGTATTCGCCGCTCAAGCATTTCAACGTGCGAGAAGGGCAGCGCGTGGGCGTGGTAGGCTTAGGAGGCTTAGGGCACATGGGAGTGAAGCTCGCCGCCTCGATGGGCGCGGAGGTCACAGTCTTCAGCACGTCCAGGGAGAAAGAAGAGGACGCGCGGAAACTCGGCGCACACAATTTCGTCGTGACTAAAGACGCGCAGAACCTCGTACCGCTTGCCGCCAGGTTTGACTTTATCCTCGACACTGTCTCCGCGCCTCATGACCTGAACATGTATCTGAACCTGCTGCGCAGGGACGGGATGATGGTGCTCGTCGGCCTGCCGGAAAAGCCCGCAGAGCTTCATGCATTCTCGTTGCTTGCGAACAGAAGGAGGCTCGCAGGCTCCTCAATCGGCGGTATCCGCGAGACGCAGGAGATGCTGGATTACTGCGCCGAGAAGAATATCACCTCGGACGTGGAAGTGATTCCCATCGAGCGCATCGAAGAGGCTTACGAGCGGACGGTCAAAGGCGACGTGCGATACCGCTTCGTCATCGACATGAAGACACTGTGAAGCCGCCGAAGAGATTGATAGGCTACAAGGGAGAAAAGATGGCAATGAAGATACGAAGGTTGGGAAACTCCGAACTTGAAATAGCACCGCTCGCGTTCGGCGGCAATGTCTTCGGATGGACGGTTGACGAGCAGACTTCATTCGAGCTACTGGATGCATTCGTCGCGGCGGGCTTTAACCTGATTGACACGGCGGACGTTTACTCGGCGTGGGCTGCGGGAAACCTTGGCGGCGAGTCGGAAACCATCATAGGCCGCTGGTTCAATCGCAGCGGCAAGCGCGAGGATGTAATCATCGCCACCAAGGTCGGGATGGAGATGCGGGGTGAAAAAGGGCTCTCGAAATCTTACATCCTGCGGTCGGCGGAAGATTCGCTGCGTCGTTTGCAGACGGACTACATTGATCTCTACCAGTCGCACCAGGATGATCCTAAGACGCCACAGGAAGAGACGCTGGAAGCCTACTCAGAGTTAATCCGGCAGGGCAAAGTCAGAGTCATCGGCGCTTCAAATTACAGTGCGGAACGACTCTCGGAGTCGCTACTCATCAGCGAGCAAAATGGTCTGCCAAGGTACGAGAGCCTGCAACCTTTGTATAACCTGTATGACCGGGAGGCGTTTGAGGCGGAACTCGAACCTTTGTGCGTGGAACATAACGTCGGCGTCATCAGCTACTACTCACTGGCGAGCGGTTTCCTTTCCGGCAAGTACCGCTCGGAAAGCGACCTGAACAAAAGCGCTCGCGGCGGCGGGGTGAAAAAGTACATCAACGAACGCGGCTTTCGCATCCTCGGAGCGCTAGACGAGGTCGCCAGACGGCAAGCGTCAACCCCTGCGCGTGTCGCGCTCGCGTGGCTCATTGCGCGCCCGAGCGTCACCGCGCCCATCGCCAGCGCGACCAGCCTTGAGCAACTGAACGATTTGATTGAAGCCACTAGACTTGAGCTGGACGAGTCCTCGCTGCGGTTGCTGGATGAGGCGAGCGCATGGCGAGAAGAGGAAGGCGCGGGGCGGGCGTTGAAATCATCAGCATGAAGAGAGCGCGCAAATGGCACAGGGGATTTCCGATAAGTTGCGCGGGCAAGCAGGGAGAAGTCGTTGGCTTCAGAATCAAAGTTGGAAACCGACATTCCGCCTACGGCAGAGCGCGCCCGCCGTCACGGCTCGTCTATTTCAAATCGCGCATGACAGATTGTAGTTTATCGATGCACCACGCCTCGATCTCAGTCTGCGGCTTCCGGCTCGCACAAGCGCGGAGGTCGATGTGGCGGTCGGCCCAGCTGTGGCGGCCAGCTTCGTAGGGGAACAGCACCGAGGCCAGAAAGTGCGCGCGATCAGCGACGAGGGGATCGAGAGGGTGGGGGTCGATGAGGTAGGTAAGCATCGGAAGAGACTCTTGGCCCACCACGCCAGCCGCCTCGAAATCAATGACGCGTAACTCGTCACCTTCCGCCATCAGGAAGTTGGCTAGTTTGGCATCCCCTAGGTAGACGCCGCCGGTGTGTAGCTCGTTTATGATCTTCCAGCACTGATTCAGATGCTCAGGGGTTAGCGCGCCGTCGAGTTTTCGTTCCAGCAGGTTGCTGCCGGGGATACATTCGAGCACCAGTATGACTTTCCGGGAAATGTCGAGGGCGTCGATGAATCGTGGCGCTAGATGAGCCAGCCCCCTTCCCGCCAGCTTCCTATAAAACGCCAGTTCTCGCCGAAGAAAGCTGCACCCGTCGCTGCCGTCCGGTTGAACCTGGCCGCGATGGTAACCGACCTTGAGTATCACCTCCTGGAAGACCTCGCTCT
>DASQYE010000091.1:0-14119 GCA_035639355.1 Pyrinomonadaceae bacterium | reverse complement strand
GAAACGTAGTACCACAGCCCGTTGCCTTCAGCGGAGTTACCTGCCTCGGACCGATGATTGTCGAGGATTACGTGAATCCCCTTCGAGCCCGCATAGTTAACAATCAGCGCCAGAATGTCGCGGGCGTGCTTGCCCTTGCAGCTGGGGCATGCACTGAGCGTGTTAGCATTGGGGATGGGATTGAGCTCCCACATGGCGTTAGAGAAGGGGATGCGGATGGTGCTGTACCCGTCTTGCCCAATCGCATCAATGATGTAGGTATAATCGTGCGCGAAGAGACCTTTGGCGACGTTGCCCGTGGTCTCGAACCCGTACCAATTGATGCCCGTGATTCTGAACTCCGCGCCACCGGGAGCGATAATCTTGCTCCCGCTGGTGGTCCAGCCCGCCACCGCCGTGCCGGTCACGAAGCACACCAGCAGGCAGGCGGCCATCAATCTACGTAGGCCCTGAGGCCGGATGTGTGTACCCATTTTCGCCCTCCTCTATGGTAAGAATTAAGTGAGAATCCGAAAGCTTAGGGGAGACCATCTTATTCCCGTTCGGCGATAAGTCAAGCATTAAAGGTCGCGAAGATCGTCAACCAAATTTACGCCAAACGACGGGTTGGAGAAGCCAGTTAACATGCCCGGCTTCTGTTACTGGGATTATTCCTGGACGAAAAGATTCGTCAAAGGCTCTCGGCCATGCAGCGATCCGTAAGAGACTGGCGACAAACTTCGGCCGACCTCTCGCACCACTTTTATACAGCCTCTTGACCCCGTCCCGTAGAAACGAAACGCGGAGCCTAACCCGGCAGAGATTTCGTCCTCCTTGCTTGCCTTAAAATAGAACTCTGCTTTAATATCTACGGCGTGCCGCGGGTGATTTACTAAAGAATATCTCTAAACAATTTAGTAGATCGAGACCCCTGACCTGGCCTTTCCGCGATACAAAGCGAAACCATCCTGAAACTAATTTCCACTGAAAGAGGGCAAGATGCTGACGAATTTCATCTCGCGACCTACCCAACTATTTATTCTGCTTGCCTGCATGTTGCTGGCGGCGGTTAGCATTCAAGCTCAATCGCAAGCGACCGGCGGAGACATTGAAGGCCGCGTGCTTGATCCGCAGGAGGCCGTGGTACCCAATGCGTCTATCACAGCGACGAGCCAGCAAACAGGCTTGGAGAAAACGGCTACGACCAACGAAGAGGGGAGTTACCGCTTCATTCTGCTTCCGCCGGGCACTTACATCATCCGCGCGACAGCGCAAGGCTTCGCGACGACAGAATTGAGCGACGTTAGAGTGACCGTCGGCAGTAAGACTCCCCTGGACGTTAAGCTGAGCGTGGGTGGGACAAGCGAATCAGTCACGATTTCAGGGGAAGCGCCTGTGGTTGAGACCTCTCGCACTTCGATCTCCACCACTATTGACCAGCGGGCCATTGAAAACCTTCCGATCAATGGACGTAATTATCAGGATTTTGCCACCTTGAGTCCGGGCGTGGTTATAGACCGCACGCGCGGCGGCGATATTTCGGTCGGAGGCCAGAAAGGCACGCTCAATAATCTACAGGTTGACGGGGTGGATAATAACAACACCTTCTTCGGCCAGGCCTTCGGACGCGGAGGAGTCCGCCCTCCATATCAGTTTTCGGAAGAGTCGGTACAGGAGTTTCAGGTCAACCAGAACGGCTTCTCAGCCGAGTTCGGGCGCGCAGGCGGAGCCGTCATCAACGTCGTCACACGCTCCGGGACCAACGTGTTTCATGGGGGAGCGTTCGAGTACTTCCGTGACGAATCGCTAAACGCCAATACGCCGGATACGAAAGCCTTGCAGGCGCGCCAGGGGAGACTTAACAAGCGTCCCCCGTCACAGACCAATCAGTTCGGCGGTCGTATCGGCGGGCCCATCGTCAAAAATCGCGCCTTCTTTTTCTTTACCTACGACGGCCAGCGCCAGGATTTGCCGAATATAGTGGATGCTCCAAACTTTTTCCTCGCGCCCGCCTCCATACAGGCTTTCCTGGCACCGAAGCTGAATATTTATTCCATCGGACGCAAGCAGGATGTATTCCTTGGGAAGACGGATATTTTGCTCAACGGGAGCAACCAGCTTTCGATTCGCTTCAATCAGCAGAACTTCACGGGCCTCAACAACGAGAATGGAGGCCCGCTCAGTGCTGAGGAGCATTCGGGCAACAGCATCGTCAAGAGCACGACGCTTTCGGGGACGCTGGCATCAACCATCTCGCCCACGCTCATCAACGAGTTTCGCTTCCAGTTTGCGCGCGACCGCGAGCCGGGCGAGGCCAATAGTGAAGACCCCGAAGTGGTCATCAACACGGGCGGCGGTAATCTTAATATCGGCCGTAATAATTTCAGCCCGCGCGAAACGACCATCAAGCGCGCACAGTTCATAGACAATCTCTCCTATGTGCGCGGTCGTAGCACCTTCAAGTTCGGCTTGGACTTCAACTTCGACAGAATCTTCAATTTCTTCCCCGGCTTGTTCAGTGGTTCCTACACCTTCAGGAACGCCACCATTCCCGCCACGGGCGCTTTCCCTGCGGCGACCTACGCCAATGGCTACGCTGCGCTGGCTGCCAATTTCAATACCGCCGCCGCGCCGTCAGCCTTCACTTACTCGCAGGCTTTTCCGGGCGAGGGAACCTCGGGCGGCACGACCTTTCCGAACAGTTCCGACTACGCCTTCTTTGCTCAGGACGATTGGCGCTTGACGCCGAAATTCACACTCAACCTGGGCTTGCGCTACGACCTGCAAAGGCTGGCGTGCCCGCCCGTGCAGAATCCCGACCCGCTGCTTCTAAATAATGGTCTGGACACGAGCCGCTGCCCTGAGGATGGGAACAACTTCGCGCCACGCTTCGGGTTCAGTTATGCGTTTGATGATAAAACCGTAGTGCGTGGCGGGTACGGCGTTTTCTACGCTCGCACGACTGCGATTAATCTCGGCACGGCTCATTCAAATAATGGCATCAATGTCATCAACGTGACGCTGAACTCTGCGCAGATCATCGCCGCCGGACTGCGCTTCCCCAACTCCCTGTCGGCCGTGCCGACCACGAGCGCGCCGAAGAATCTCTACCTCTTTGCGGACAATTACGAACAGCCCTACGTGCAGCAGGCGCGTTTCGGCTTCGAGCGGGAGTTGATACCCAACTTAAGCCTGTCAATCACATACATGTACTTCAAGGGCGTTCACCTGACGCGCACGCGTGATATTAATCTCTTCACGCCCGTCTTGACCGCCTTCACGGCCCCGGACGGCCAGCGCTTTACGTTCGAGCGATTCCCTTCCACACGGCCCATCTCGCGCGCCACAGGCATCACCTACAACCGCATCAGCCTGTTTGAGAGCAGCGCCAACTCGAAATATAACGGCCTGGCGATTCAGGCTACGCGCCGCTTCGCGAACGGATTCCAGTTCATAGCAGCCTACACCTACTCGCATGCCCGAGACGACAAGCCCGACCAGACGGCCGTCGTCGTCGGTGCTGATGACAGCAAGATCGTGCAGAACCAGCTTAACGCGCGCGAGGATTACGCCGCCGCCGATACGGATCTGCGGCATCGTTTCGTCTTTAGTCCGGTTTACGAATTGGGACGTTTTACTCGTAGCGACAATCCTGTCCTGCGCGCTCTTCTAAGCGACTATACGCTGAGCGCCATCGTTCAACTACAGTCCGGCTTCGCCTATTCGGCCTTCGTCAGCGGCGATCCTAACCGCGACGGCAATACGGCTAATGATCGTCTGCCGGGCACAGAGCGTAACAGCTTCTACACGCCCGCCACTTATCAATTCGACGCCCGTATCACGCGCGTGATTCATACCAGCGAGAAGACGAGTTTTCGTCTCATCCTCGAAGGTTTCAATATCTTCAACCGCGCGAACGTGCTCACGCTTAACAACACGATCTACAATTTCACGGGGACGGCGCTCGCCGCGCCGGCCGTGACGACGCCCTTTAATTCGCCGCGCAGTTTCCTGACGCCGCGTCAATTACAGCTCGCCGTCAAGTTCGACTTCTGAGGCTTGTAGTAGGCGCGAGTAAAGGTCAGTAGAGAATTTTATAATCGAAGGGTGCGCATTAGACGCAATTCCCGCGGCACAACCAGTTAATAACGTGGGCGCTCATCCGCAATGCCACCTCCGGCATGAGGCATCCGCACGTCATAGCCGTGCGGCGTCAGACTTCTGCGCAGCACGCGCGTGACCTGCGGCTCATCATCAACAACAAGGATGCGGGGCTGCTGGGTCATGATATTGAAGTGTTCAGCTCCAGGGGAGCGGCTGGCCCGGTTGTTAGACGAGCGGATTGTTGATCCGGGATACGCTAACGTCTGTAGGATGGCATAAAAGTTATAAAGATTCGACTCATCCCATAGCAAATACAACCATAAAACCGATGTGTTTGCCAGTAGAGGAAGGCGGGATTTACGGCGACGATGAATGCAGACATGGTTGGCTTAAATGGCAAAGATATATCGGTTGAATTCCCTTTTGTTCGCTTACCGTATTAGCCAGAGTTTCTGCCGACGAGGGGGGCGGTGAAACCAAAGTCCGCAGTGATTGCCGGGGTGAGGACAGGGATCACATTTGAATAGGCGCGAGCAGCTTTGCGGCCGCTCAGCGCCTATTCGCTTTTCTAACTCTGCGTCTGTTTCTGCGATGGCCCGTTCCTGAGTGTTTAGCCAATCGCTATTTTTCCAGGACTTGCTGGTACTACTGTCTCACAGGCCGAGGGCCGATTCTCAGACGATCCAGCCTTTGCTTTGATATTCCATATAGTCGGCGGTCGTCTGCGCGACCTCGCGGCCGAAGTAGCGTTCGACGACTCGCAAGGCCAGGTCGATACCGGAGGTGAGCCCACCGGCGGACGCGATTTTGTCTCCCTCTACGAATCGCACTCCGCGTTTGACATCGATGTTCGGATACTGTTTGGCCAGGTCGTCCTGGAACAGATGATGGGTCGTCGCCGACTTGCCGGAAAGAAGTCCGGCCTTGGCGAGTTGGAATGCGCCTGTGCAAACCGAGAAGGTCACGTCTGTGTTACGGCTTACTTTGCGCAGCCATTCGTGCAGCGCCGAAGAGCCTCGCTGCGCCGGTATGACCACGATCTTCGGTTGCGGGGCCGTTTCAAATGTGTAGTCGGGAACGAGCTTCAACCCGGCGGAACCCCGCACCGGCTCTGTTTTCTCAGAGACGGTGTATAGCTGGAACGGCATCGGGTCCATGCCTTCGCCGCGCCCGTCAATCATGACATCCTGAAAGACCTCCCAGGGGCCTGCGAAATCTATGACCGTCACTCCCTCGGAGATAGCGAAGGCCACCGGAATCCTGCCCTTGGCCGGAGGTGTCAGCTTGTTGCTCTCCGGCCTGGTCTCCACGGCGGGACTGCTTTTGGATGACTTCCCTCCTCTGGTCAGGGCAAAGGGGATGGACGAAGCTGCCACGACGATTCCCGCCGCCGCAGTGTTAGCCAGAAAATCTCTTCTTTTCATGCGCCTACCTCCAAACGTCTATTGGTGCCTAGTTCTCGTTTATACAAACGCCATGTGCGTCGCTCGGCCCCGTAGTTTAAGGGGCATTCAACAGCGCGCCGCACGGTTTTCAGCCAACAGATGGAAGATTGCAGTGAAGCGCTCTTTTTTGACGGCCAGCGGGCAGCCGATCAACGACCCGCTTCAGATATTTGGTGGAAGATGCGTGAAATTGAGCTACGATAGCGGGAGCGCGTTTGATTGGGGATACGGGGAATAGCGGCGCTGTGTGAAGGAAGAGTGCGCCGCGCCGTGACGTGGCTTTATACTTTTGACGTGGCTTTATACGTGTGAGGCTTCAACCGCTCAAGAAGGAGAGCGTAGAGGCGAAGAAGATGTTATACAAAACCAGTCTGAGCACTCAGCTACAGGAAAGGCGCGAGGAGTTTCTCTCCTTTGACCGCGTGCTGCGCGAGGATTTGGGCGCCTTCGCGCAGCATTTATACGGTATCGGCGGGCTCGCATCCGACGCGATCAGGCAGCGTGCGGGCGTCGCACCCGGCGCTCTGCCCTCTGTAGAATTGGACGAGTCGCGCTCCGCCGTCATATCTTTCAATACTCGCTGGCACTCGCATGAAGAGGCCAGGCGGTGGGCGCTCGATATTCTACTTGATCGTGTCACGGGCGCAGCCGACGGAAGCCAGTATTTGCCGGGGCGCGAAATCTCTCTTCCGGTCGCGGCCGTGCAGGTCGCCTTCTTTGAGAACCCGCATACCAGGCAGGGAAAGTACGTTAAGGAAGCGCGCCTCGAACTGGTCACTCCGGCAGAGATTATGCAGGCCGCCACGGATGTTGATTCCCTCGTAGGGTTCCGGCGCTTCCGTGAAGAGGTGCGCGCGCTACAGGATTTTCTTGAACGTCAAAGTGGCTGGCGCGAGCGCGGGGAAAGGATGCCGCTCGGGCTCTTCGACGGGACGCTCCTGATCTCTTACGCGCGCCCGCGCAACGCCGTGCAGGACCAGTATGTGGATGCGGTCGTCGAATTGATAACGCTTTCAAAAGAGACGGGAGTGCCGCTCGTAGGCTACATCGACTACAGCTACGCGCGCGATCTGGTCAATCTGCTGGAAGCCCTCGGAGAATGGAAAAGCTCTTACGGGGTTTACGATGCGCAAGTCCTGCGGGCCGCTTATGAAGACGGGCCGCTGCTGAAGGCGTGGGGCGACCGGACGACCTTCTTCTACTGCGAGCGCAAGGGGCTCGGCGATGATTTTCTGGATGAGAACGGCGACCCGCTCGTAGGCTTTACCTACCTGCAAACGACCGCTGACGGGATGCCTGCGAGGCTTGATATTCCCTCCTGGATATTTGAGGCGGGTCTGCTACAGGAGGTGCTGGACGCCGTTCGGGCCGAGTGCGTCGTCGGTAACGGCTACCCTTACGCGCTTGAGACGGCGGACGCGGCGGCCGTCATCACCGCACAGGATCGCGCCCGCATACTTCAGACGTTGCAGATGTTTGCAGAGCAGGAGAAGCTTGGATTTCGCATCTCGCGTAAAGCGATGAGCAAGTCGCGCCGCCGGTAGCAGGTTGGCTGTTCCGGGCCGCATTTGGGCCCACCATAGAAATTATGCGACGCCTCAGCCGAGGCTCTTCAGGAATCCGAGCACTTGGCGGTTAAACTCCTCGGGGCGCTCCATGTTTGGCAGGTGAGCAGTTCCGTGGATGACGACTCTGCGCGCAGACGGAATTTTCCCGGCGAGCAGGTCTGCGGCGGCCAGTGTCTTTGGCGTGTCCAGGTCGCCCGAGACGATCAGCGTAGGGGCGCTAATCTCTTGAAGACGATCGACGGCGGGCGGCTCAAGCGGCTGTTCACTTCCCTGCTCGGAAGGCGTTTCGAGCGCAATGAGATTCATTTTGCGCACGCGCTCACGCAAGCGGCCGTCAACCTCTGACGGCGTGCGATGCGGCCCGTCAACCCAGATTTGCAGCTCAAGCTCGTTGACGCGCGCAATGTCGCCGCGACGGTCTGCCTCCTCCAATTCGGCTTGCTGCCGCGCGGGCTCGCCCGTGAACGCGAAGCCTCCGACGGCGGACGTGACCAGTACGAGCGCCTTCGCCATCGAAGGGTATTCCAGAGCGAGGTCTAAAATCGTCTTTCCTCCCTGCGAGCATCCCAACAGGTACGCGCCTTCAAGGCCGAAGAAGCACAGCAGGTCGTGCAAATCCTGTTGGTGAGAGAAAGGCCCTTCGGTCATCTTCGTCCGGCCAAAACCACGGCGGTCATACCTTACCACCCTGTAGTGGCAGGCGAAGTCAGCGAACTGTTCGTCCCACATTCTAAGGTCGGCGATGCCCGCGTGTACTAGCAGGAGCGGAGGGCCCTCGCCCGCCGCTTCATAGTAGAAGCGAGCGCCGCCCTGTAGCTCAGCGAAACCCGTTTGCGTCTCTCTCATCTCAGCCAAAAGCCTATCCTCTCGCGCTCGCGCCCGATGGCTAACCTGTAGCGCAAATCGCCTCTGTCTTTCGCATCACCTTTTTATACCATATCGTGCAGCCTCGCCTACATCGTTTACGCGCGGCCCCGTTTAGGGGCACACGCGCCGGGTCGTTATTGACCATAAACCCCTAAATACCTCGTCTTATTGGTTCCGGCGAATGCGCTCTTGGAAATGGCACGGCCATTGCTGAGGGGTCATGCGGGTCGCCGGAGGGGACGAGCAAAGGATCGGCTGCGGTTATGGCGACAAGCTTGGAGGGGAGAGTGGAAGCAACAATGAAAACCAGTGGCAAGCTGGCGCAACGCGCTCTCGGTCTATTAATTCTTTTGGCATTCATGGCGGCGAGCGTAGCTCCCGTATTTTCGCAGACCCGACGCACACGCCGTCGCGCTCCGCGCCTCGGAAGATATTCGCGCACTGTGCGACAGCCAGCAGCGCCGACCTATCGCACGATCAACGCCGGGCAGCAGATTCGCGTGCGTATGAACGAGCAGATCAGCTCGGAGACAGCCCGTGTCGGCGACCGCTTTACGACCACCGTGGTTGATCCGGTCTACGCCGGCGGCGTCGAAGTGATTCCGGCGGGCAGCATCATCGGCGGACGAGTCACACAGGTGAAGCGAGCCGAGCGTCGCAGCAAGGCGGGCATTCTCGGAGTGAGCTTTGTCTCGCTGCAACTTCCGAACGGCATGACGCGCGCCATCAACGGCTCTCTGACGAGCGGGTCGAGCGAGACGGCCAGCTACGATAACGAGGGACAGGTGACGGGCCGCTCGGCCAGGAATCGCAACATAGTCTTTATAGGCGGCGGCGCGGTAACGGGCGCGCTGATCGGCGCTATCGCGGGCGGCGGCAAGGGCGCAGGCATAGGGCTAGGAGTCGGCGCGGCGGCCGGAGTCGCGGGCGCATACTTCTCCAAAGGCAAAGAGGCCGTCGTTAAACCCGGCACGGAGTTCGGTGTGATCCTTAACCAGAGCCTCTCGCTGCCGGCGGCGAACGTTCGAGGTATCTGAAGAGATCGGCAGCCTTAGGGTTGCCGGTACGACGGAAGCCCGCCGGCGAAGGGGAGAGCGCCAAGCGGGCTTCCAACAAAATCCGAATCGAGTTCGGTCGCCCCTGTCATTACGTAAGTGAGCGACCGGCAAGAGAGACCCGCTGCGAAGGGGAGAGCGCAGCGGGTCTCTCTTCATCTTGCGCCTGGTCTAAAGCGCGCTCGACGCCCGGCGGTCTTATTAACCGGAAGTCCTGTCTGACCGCAAAGCTAAGACTCTCCAAAAAAGTATTTAAGAGAGAGAGGAATATGCCAGGTTACGCGGCGCAGCGGGCGTACCTTTTACCGGCGACTATTTCAGCCTTTACTTAACAGTCGTCTCGCCAAGCTTCTCGGCCGTCAGGCGCTCATATTCGGGATGGCGATAGAGAAGGCGTCCGCCCACGATTGTGGCGACCGCCGCGCCGCGCATGGCCAGGCCGTCAAAGGGCGTATTGCGGCTCTTCGATCTGGAGCGCGAGACATCGAACGTCCAGCCCAGATCAGGATCGAGAATCGTCACGTCGCCCCAAGCGCCGCGCCTGAGCGTGCCGCGACCCTCCAGGTTGAAGATACGCGCGGGATTGACCGAGCACAGCTCTACAAGGCGTTCCAGGCTGATCGTGCCCGCGTGAACAAGACGATCGAGCGCGAGCCCGACGGCCGTTTCCAGCCCCGTGATGCCAAAAGGAGCGTGATCGTATTCGAGCGCCTTCTCGTCCGCGTGGTGCGGAGCATGATCTGTAGCGATGGCGTCAATCGTTCCGTCCTTTAGTCCTTCGAGCAGCGCCGCGACGTGATCGCGGCTGCGCAGCGGCGGGTTCATCTTCGTATTAGTATCGTAGCCCTCTACAGCCTCGTCCGTCAGAGCCCAGTGGTGCGGCGCGACCTCGCACGAGACACTGAGCCCACGCTCTTTTGCGCGGCGGACGGCTTCGAGCGCGCCGCGCGTAGAGATGTGGGCCAGATGCACGCGCGCGCCCGTTAATTCGGCGAGCGCGCAATCCCGAACCGCGTCCATCTCTTCGGCGGTCGCAGGCGTGCCGCGCAGGCCCAGCCGTAAAGACCAGCGCCCCTCGTGCATCACCCCGCCCGCCGCGAGCGAGCGATCTTCGCAATGGTCTACGACCGTCAGGCCAAAGCCGCGCGCATACTCCATAGCGCGCCGCATCATCCCGGCCGAGGGCACGGGCCGACCGTCATCCGAGACGGCGACGATCCCTGCCTGCTTCATCTCTCCCATCTCGGACAGCTCCGTTCCGTTCGAGCCCTTGGTCAGCGCGCCCGTGGGAAAGACGTTCGAGAGGCGTGCGCGCTCGGCCTGCTCTATGATAAAGCGGGTCACGGCGGGGCTGTCGTTGACGGGGTCGGTGTTGGGCATCGCGCACACGCTCGTCCAACCGCCGGCCGCCGCCGCAGCCGCGCCCGTCTGTATAGTCTCTTTGTATTCCTGCCCCGGCTCGCGCAGGTGCGTGTGCAGGTCTATGAAGCCGGGGGCGACGATCAGGCCCGTGGCGTCAAGCACCTCCGCGCCTTCGGGCACGCCGTCGCCGCGATCCGTCAGACCAGCGACGCGCCCGTCTTCGATCAGCAGGTTCTTACCGCCGTTCTGGCCCTGCGACGGGTCTATCAAGTAACCATTGGCGATCAACAATCTCATTCTTGGTTCGGTCTTCCTCGATTAAAGGTTTGTCTTTTGTGTACGGTTCAACGCCCATCAGTAGCGGCAGCCTGCGGGCCGCCGACGAGCAGGTAGAGCACAGCCATACGCACGGCCAGTCCGTTCGTGACCTGGTCGAGTATCAACGAGCGATCGCCGTCGGCCACGTCGGACGCGATCTCTATGCCGCGATTCATGGGCCCCGGATGCATCACTATGGCGTCCGGCGCGGCAGCGTCCAGGCGTTTGAGATTCAGCCCGTAATGCACCGCGTATTCGCGCATAGATGGGAAGAAGGCCGAGGTTTGACGCTCGCGCTGAATGCGCAGGATCATCACCACGTCCGCGCCAGAGAGCGCGCCCTCTATGCGCGGCTCGACTATCACCCCTTCTTCCACGAGGTCTGCGAACTCGACCGGCACAAGCGTGCCAGGGCCCGCGATAGAAACCGTCGCGCCGAGCTTCGTCAAAAGATGTATGTTCGAGCGCGCGACGCGCGAATGAAGAATGTCGCCTATGATCGCCACCTTTAAGCCTTCGATGCGGCCCTTGCGCTCGCGTATGGTCAGAGCATCGAGCAGGGCCTGCGTTGGGTGCTCGTGCGCGCCGTCGCCCGCGTTGATAATGCCGGCGCGGCAGATGCGCGCGAGCTGGTGCGGCGCGCCCGCCGCCGCGTGGCGTATGACGATCACGTCCGGCGACATCGCTTCGAGGTTGCGCGCCGTGTCGAGCAGCGTCTCGCCCTTGGTCACGCTCGACGTAGAGGCGCTGATATTGATGGCATCGGCGGACAGGCGCTTGGCCGCAATCTCGAAAGAGGTGCGAGTGCGCGTCGAGGGCTCGAAGAAGAGGTTAATGACGGTGCGCCCGCGCAGGGTCGGAACCTTCTTGATCTCGCGCCGCGAGATGTCGCGGAAAGTATCGGCCGTGTCCAGAATGTGCGTGATCTCGCGCGCGGAGAGCTCGCGTATGCCGAGCAGGTGCCGCAGCGCAAATACTTTCTCAGGCTTGGTGCTCATAAAGGCTTTCCCGGCCCGCCCCTCATAAGAGATGTTCCGTACGCATAAAAAAGCGGCCATCTCTGGCCGCTCTCAAGAAGTCTCGGTCGTCCCTCGCTCGACGATGGCGACGCCCTCTTCCTCGTCAAAATCCGCGAGCATGACTTTGATGATCTCACTCTTTTTCGTCGGCACGATCTTGCCCACGAAGTCGGCCTGGATCGGCAGCTCGCGATGCTCTTTGCCGCGATCGATCAGGACGGCGAGCTGCACGCGGCGCGGGCGTCCGAAATCTATGAGCTGATCGAGCGCGGCGCGAATCGTGCGCCCTGTATAGAGCACATCGTCTATGAGCACTATATTGCGATTATCTATATCGCCGGGAAGCTCCGTCCGGTTGATGATGGGGTTGGCCCCAACCGTCGAGAGATCGTCGCGGTAAAGCGTGATGTCCAGGATTCCGACCGGCGGCCGCTCGCCTTCGAGGTCTGCGATCTTATCGGCCATACGCTCGGCCAGCGGCACGCCGCGCCGCCGTATGCCGACCAGGTAGAGGTCGCCCGCGCCATGATTCTCCTCGACAATCTCCGAAGCAAGCCTTGAAAGAGCGCGATTGATTCGCGCCCCATCCATAATGCGTGCCTTCTCCAAGAAATCCATTGCCGCCGGATACTAACAAGATCGGGAAGAAGTAACAAGTCTATGAAGGGGCGTGCCGATAAGATAAGAGAAGATTTTTTGCCAGACGCTGCCAGCATTCGTCGGATACAGAGTTTTACATCTTGACTGTTTAAAACATAACGCTAGAATTAGGCAGCCACCCGCGCGAAATATTCAACCTGACCGGCGGGGTAAGGTACTCACGATTTCTCCTGCGCGTGGCGATATAGACGCCCCAACCCCGGAGTTGAAAAAATCAGGGACTTCAGAATAGAGCTTCATTGAACCCGAAGGCCGGAATCAGCCGGTCGCTATCGCTCCAGCAGCGAGTAATGCGACGCGCTGCTTGCGATTTCCTGAGCCTCATTCTCAATTTACAGCCGGCGATCAGAAGGATTGGATACCGTCATGCCAAAGCAGAAACCAGATGAGCAACCCGGTGAGCAGCCGGATCGGGAACTACCGCCGGGCGTGAAACTTCTCCGCACCCTTGAAGGGCATACGCGCGTTGTCTTGAGTCTAGCGTTCGACCCACAGGGCCGAACGCTGGCCAGCGGGAGCTTAGACGCTACGGTGAAGCTATGGGACGTGGTTAGCAGCAAATTGCTTCGCACCCTCGAAGGCCATGAGGGTAGTATCTTAAGCGTAGCGTTCGACCCACAGGGCCAAACGCTGGCCAGCGGGAGCTTTGACGGTACGGTGAAATTATGGGAAGCGACGAGCGGCAAATTGCTTCGCACCCTCGAAGGGCACAAGTCTTCTATCCGGAGCGTAGCGTTTGACCCACGAGGCCGAATGCTGGCCAGCAGTAGTGTTGATGAGACGGTGAGGTTGTGGGAAGCGACAAGTGGCAAGATGCTCCACTCCCTCAAAGGGCACAAGAACTTGGTCTTAAGCGTAGCATTCGACCCGGCGGGGCGGACGTTGGCCAGCGGTGGTGCTGACGGGTTGGTGAAACTATGGGAAGCAACGAGCGGCAAGATGCTCCACTCCCTCAAAGGGCACACCTTTGTCTTAAGCGTAGTGTTTGACCCACAGGGCCGAACGCTGGCCAGCGGGGGCTATGACAATACGGTGAAATTATGGGAAGCGACGAGCGGCAAATTGCTCCGTACCCTCGAAGGGCACACGAACTTTGTGGATGCCGTCGCCTTCTCTATGGACGGGCGACTCTTGGCCTCTAAAAGTGGAGATGGAACCTTGCGCCTCTGGAGCTGCGAAACCTGGGAGACGGTCGCTGTCATCCCAGAGCCAACACATATTACCTGGTGGGGCGGCCTTATGTTTCATCCCACCTTGCCGCTGCTGGCCTCAGTTGGCTCAAAGCCGGACACGACGGAAGAAGAGCGATCCAGGCTGATTCATTTCTGGGAGCTGGACTACGACGTGCTGTTGGGCAAAGCGACGGGGGCCGGGCCGGCGAGGAAGGCTGTGCATCACACCACGGCCAAGATCGTGCTGGTTGGCGATCACAGCGTCGGCAAGTCGGGGTTGGGCTGGCGTCTGGTGCATGGCGAGTTCAAAGAACAGTCCTCCACTCACGGCCAGCAGTTCTGGGTGCTCCCCCAATTGGGCAAGCGGCGCGACGATGGCACGGAATGCGAGGCTATTCTCTGGGATTTGGCGGGTCAGCCGGATTACAGGCTCATCCACGCGTTGTTCCTCGACGACGTTGATCTGGCGCTCGTCCTGTTCGATGCTTCCAATATTAGCGATCCGCTGCACGGTGTAGAGTACTGGTTGAAGAAGCTCCAGGCAGGACGGGGGGTACGTCAGTCCGAAGC
>DASQYE010000090.1:0-2414 GCA_035639355.1 Pyrinomonadaceae bacterium | reverse complement strand
TTTCGCGGGTTACCTGGCCGGATGGCTGATCCGTCTGCTCTATGGCGTGAAGTACACGGACATGTGTCCCTTCCGCGCCATTCGCCGCGACGCGCTGGAGAAGCTCGGGATGAAGGAAGAGACCTACGGCTGGAATCTGGAGATGCAGATGCGAGCGGCGCGCGCGGGGCTTCGTATTCTGGAACTGCCGGTTGACCACCGCTGCCGCATGGGCGGCGAGTCAAAGGTCTCCGGCACGATCGGCGGAACACTCCGCGCCGGAACCAGAATCCTAGCCACCCTCGCCCGCGTAGCACTCGAAAAGCAGGACGGAGGGATGAGGGATGAGGGATGAAATGATTGAATCCGGGCTCACCTGAATAAATCACTAAATCCTTTTCATCCCTCACGCTGCCGCCCTCATCCCTTCGCTCATCCCTGCTTTTCAAGCAGCCTTTGCAGGTTGGGTTGGTCGTTGGCGGTTTCGTCGTCGGGCGGCCGTAGCTCGTATATGGTGTCGGAGACGCGACGAAAGCGGAAACGGCTTTCCAGGCCGGGGAGCATTCGAGTCTCGGCCTTTTGCCAGCCGGTGTTGGCCCACCAGCGCGGGTCTGCGTCCAGAAAGACGCGACGCCCCTGGCGCAAGTATTGCTCAATCACCTGCGGAAGCCGCTCGCCGGGCCAGGCCCCGCCGCTGCCTATCACTTCCCATCGACCCGCGCCGAGGCCGCGCCAGTAGGTGACGGCCACCGTCTGGCCGCCCGAAATCATCACCGCATCCGGCGGAACGAGCGCCAGCTGTGCGCGATACTCCTTGGCCAGGGCGCGCTGCCTGATGTAACCGCTGCCGGCGGGCCAGGAGTAGAGCGCAAATATGCCTGCCGTGAAAAAGAGGCCCAGCAAGACTACAGCGAAGGCCCGCCGCGTCGTCGCACTCTTCGCCGCCTCCGTGCGCAAAAAATAGTCCGCGACCAGAGGCGTCATCGCCGGGACTCCCGTCAAAAGATAACGGCCGTTGAGCACCACGCTGTAGTGAACTATCAGCGAGAGATTGGCCAGAAAGCCTATCACCCCGAGCAGGAGCAGAGGCGATAAAGACCCGCGCCGCTTCCACTCTTTAAAAGCCGCCACGGGAAAGGCCACGAGCGCGAGCGGCGACGCGATGAAGAAGAAATGAAGCAGCCGTCCCATATTGCCGAACGTCACGGGGTGAAGCGCAGACTCCTGGCGCGTCATCTCTACCCAGCCGTGCCAGGACTTGCGGTAGTGATCTATGTCCAGCAGCCACCAGGACGCGAACGGGCCAAAGGCGCAGACGGTAAAGATGAGACAGGCGATAAGGGTCGTCGCGACGAAGCGTCGTCCAAACTTCCACCCGCAGGCGAGCGGCGCAAGGATCAGCCACGGAGCAAAGAGCGCGACTCCCTCGCGCACGTTCACGCCGAGGCCCAGCAGGGCCGCTCCCACAAGCACCATCGCCGTGCTTCCGTAGCGCAGGCCGCGCAGGTGAATCGTGAGCGCGACGGCGAGCAGCAGGAGCGACGGAATCTCCGTCATCGCCTGACCGCTATAAATGATGTAGAAGGGAGAGAGGGCCAGCATCAGCGCCGCGATCGTCGCCGCCCGAACCGAGCCAGCGAGGTCGCGCGCCAGCGTCCACCATGCGATGGTGGCGAGCGGGCTCTCGACGACGACCGCGTATTTGAAGAGCAGGTAAGCATTCTCCGGCGACAGATCGAAGAGCGCGTGGGCCGCGCGCCACAATCCGTGGTTGGCGAAGATGAAAAGAATGCGACCCAGGATCATGGAGGACGGCTGGCCGTTAACGGCGAGCACCGTGTAGTCGAGCGCGTCCCAGTCGCCCGCGAAAGGGTCTACGAAGATCAGCGCCAGTGCCAGGGTCAACAAAGCAGGCGGCAGCCACCAGCGCCACTCGGCCAGTAGTTGTTGTCTCGTCGCCCCTGTCGTCTCCGAACCTGTGACCACTTTCAAAGTGAAACCGTTGAATCTCTCTTCAGCGCGAGGATGTTATAACGAACACACTCCAACAAAAAGCGGCAAGCGAGTTTTATAGGCCGGACAGAATCTCTGAAGATTAACGAAATCGCTTCTCGCTTTAGAGTCTTGAAAGTTTGTAAAGCGTCGGAAGATTATTTGACGCGCATGATAAAATGGCTTTGAGACCAGCTCAAGCGAGGAGGGTGTTATGCTCTCATACAGAATCCCGATCTTATTACTTTCATCGCTTCTTATCGCTCTCCCGGTTAGCTCCCAGGAGGAAAAGTTGCGGATCGTTGATGGGCAGCTCGTCATCACTCCCGAAATGGCTGAGAAGGCGAAGAGACGCAGCGAGAGATTACAGAACCCTACGTTTATAAAACTGGATATAGCACCCGTATCACAGTGCCTGGATGAGGGGTCGAAAAAGATTTCGG
>DASQYE010000089.1:0-12385 GCA_035639355.1 Pyrinomonadaceae bacterium | reverse complement strand
CAATCCATCCTTACAGGACTTGATGCCGCAGCTCGTCTGAGCTTGCGGCGACCGGCCAGAACTCCGAAACGATTACAAAGAGAGGCGATCCATAGCCCCCGGTTCCCATCTCAAAATGTTAACCCGCTTCGTGTGTCATGGAGCATGACCTACTAAAGAAAGGTATCTCAATGAAGAATTTCAGGTATTTCGCGCTCGTCATCGCGTTGCTCGCCTTCCTCGTCGGAGCACCGCTTTTGACAACCCCCAGTTCGGCCGATAATGGGCCCAATCACCGGGTCCGCAATCTGCATTTCGGCGTCTCCGGCGGCAACGTCAAGGACATCAGCAGGCGCTACTGTTGCAGCGGCACGCTTGGCTCGCTCGTCAAAGACACAAGCAACGTCAACTATATTCTGAGCAATAACCACGTGCTGGCGATTGGAGATAAGGCGCTCGCCGGAGACGATATTTCTCAGCCGGGCCTGATCGACAACAACTGCCAGATTCCCCCCATTGTGGCCGACTTCACGGTTGCGCCGAAGCTCGGCTCGAACGTGGACGCCGCCATCGCTCAGCTGAGAACGGGCCAGATGGACGCAACCGGGTTCATCGAAGACATAGGCGTTCCGAGCAGCATCGTGAGAAACCCTGCGGTCGGCCTCGGTGTCGCCAAGAGCGGTCGCACGACGGGCTTTCAGACAGGCTCCATCTCGTCAATCAATACCAGCGTCACCGTGAAGTACACGATCGAGTGCGGCAGCAGCCGTGGAACCAACGTTTCTTACACCAACCAGGTTGTCATCAACAGCACGACCTTCAGCGCAGGCGGCGACTCCGGCTCGCTGATCGTGACCAACGACTCCTGCCACCAGCCGGTCGCCCTGCTCTTCGCGGGCAGCAGCACTGCGACCATCGGCAACCCGATTGGCGAAGTCCTCTCCAAGACCGGCGCGGCCCTCGGCAGAACTCTGAGCTTCGTCGGCACTACCTGCGGCACAGCCGGAGCGGCGGCAGCAGGCGGCTCAACTTCCTCAACGGGAGGCCAAATGCGTGAGTTACCGGAACAGGCCGCCGAGCGCGCCACACAGGTGCTTGAGGCGCGCAGGAACGACCTGATGTCGCGTCCATCGGTGATCGGCGTCGGTGTGGGCCAGTCGGAGACTGACTCATCCCAGGCCGTCATCGTCATCTACGTAGACCGCACGGCAGGCGTCAAGCCGTCGCTGCCGCGTACCATCGAAGGCATTCGCGTCAAGCGCGTCGAAACCGACCCGTTCGTCGCAAACTAAAAAGCAGGGATGAGGGATGAGGGCGGAGGGATGAAAAAGTGGCTGCGTTAATTGAATCATTCAGCTAACATAGCCATTCTTTCATCCCTCATCCCTCCGCCCTCATCCCTTGTTCTTCAAGCGCCGCTTCCGTCATCAAGGCAAATTCCAGCGCGGCCGACGGGCGCTGGCGGAAGAAATCGTTGACATCCGACGCCAACTCAAGGCGCGCGAGCCTTATCCCGCGCGCGCGAAACATCTCCTGATAACGCGCTGTGGCGCGCTCGCCCGCCGCATCCGCATCCAGCGCCGCGACGACGCGAAAGCGCGCCAGCAACGCCAGCCACTCCTCCCTGAAGCCTCCAGCGCCCACCAACCCGACCGCCTTGAACCCGTGCGCCAGCAGCGTGAGCGTGTCCGTAAAGCCTTCGACCAGGTAAACCACCTCGCCGCTGACCAGATTCGACAGCGCGTCCGCATTGTAGAGCGAGGGAACGCCGCCGCGCATGTTGTGCCAGCGCGGCTCGACGCCCGAGGCTGTGGTGCGTGCCTGCAAGTAGACGGCGCGCCCCTCCAGATAGAAAGGGAACAAGAGTCTGTGACGATAAAAGGTTAGATGGGCCTGCGCGTTGAAGAGGCCGCTGCGCTGTAGCTCGTCCAGCGGGAAGCCGTCGAGCACGCGGCGCATCACGCGACGATAAGCGCGGCGCGGGAAATAAACGACCCCGGCGCGAATCAACGTCGCGGCGTCAATCCCGCGACGCGCCAGATAACTGACCCCTTCGGCCTGATCCTCCCGGCGGCACGTTTCCAGAAAGCTTTCGCACACGGCCTGCATCCGCTCAGTACCGAGCGGCGGAAGCTCACCTTGCGCCTCCGAAGCATCAACGTCCGGCGCGGCGCGAAAGGCGAGCGAAGCCCGCGCGCCGTCCAGGCCAAGCTCGCGCGCCATCTCCCTGACGGAGCGCGCGAAAGAGGCTTCGTGCATCAGCTCGTAAAAGCGTATCGCGTCGCCGCCCTCGTCGCGCGAGAAGCAATGAAAGAGACCGCGCGCCAGATCGACCGAGAGACTGGGGTTTCCCGTGCCGCTGTGCGCGTGCGACGGGATTGGACAGTGCGCGTGAAGACGCCGGGGGCCCGAGGAGCGCGCCTCCGGGCAGTAACGCCGGTAAAAGGAACGATAATCGAGGCGGCTTTTAATCTCTTCGCATAACCGCCGCAGCCGCTCTTTGTCCGGCCTCGGGTGCTCCATAGAAGGCTTTGAAGGTAGATCAGCTTGAAGGCAAAAGTAAAAAGGTAAAAGGCAAAAGTGCGGACAAAAGCAGTTCTATTAAAAGTGGTTTGCGGCCTGACTGTTTCCTTTTTACTTTTGCCTTTAAGCGCGAGCGACGCGTCCGTATCCGTTCTGCTCGTAGCGCTGCCGCAGTTCTTCCGCGTGCCGCGTCTTGTACTCGGCCCAGAGGCGCGACACCTTCATGCGATATTCGACCAGCTCGCGGCTGACGTTGAAATGCTGCGCGATCTCTTTGGAGGTTTTGCCCTTGAGCACGAAGCGGCGCAGCGCCGTGAAAGGAACCAGGGCCGCCGCGCCGACGGCATAAGCGGCCTCCTCGTCGTCATCATTATAGTCGCGCGAAACGGTCTTGCCCTGCTTGTTCTCGGCGATGATGTGCAATCGATTCGCCTTGTGGCCTAGAAAGACGTGGCAGACCTCTTCCATCAGCGTCGCGTTGTTGCGCTGGACGCCGTGCCGTGGGTTGAGTATGACGAGTCGCCAGCCGTTCGGCAGCGGACGCGAGCACGTCCCGCCCGACCAGGCGCTTGAGCCTGTGCCCAGCAGGTGCAAGCGCGTCTCTTCGGAGAGTCCCTGTATCTTCTCGAAATCCACGACCATCAGCTTCGCGAAATCGGCCAGGTCAAAAGGGTCCAGCGGGTCGTCGTCGTGACGCAGCCCTGCGAACTCGCGCAGCCCCAGGGCTCGCAATTCGTAATGTCGTCCCTTTTGTGTCGGAGGCAAGACCTGTTCGCTCACGGTTTCGATTATACCCTGCCCTTCCCTCCGGTTTCACTTTATTTGAGGGGCGCAATAAAGCTTTCAGTGGGCGAAAGCCAAAATGGCCGTGCTGTAGGATTACAACGCGGCCATTCGTCTCCCGCCTGGAAGATGACAATACTCTTTTAGACTTCGCGCGGCCAGCCCGGCTTTACCGGCGCTTGCGTGCGCCGCGCGTGTCCTCGCCCGGATGGCTGAACTGCTGGTAGGCGACGCGGAACAACTCCGAGAGCGCCTTGGCCGTGTCCGGCGTAAGATTGCGGTCGGCTCTCAGGTGCGCCTCGACGATCTCGGGCGTCGATTCATGCGGGAAATAGACTACGGCCGCGTCCGCGCCCTCCGCCTGACGCCCACCCATGATGCGCTCCATAGGGACATCAAGCCAGTCGGTCAAGCGCGCGATGTTGTCCGCATCCGGCTTGCCCGTGCCATTCTCTATGCGCGAGAGCGTAGAGGCTGAAACACCCGTCTCATCCGCCACGTCGCGCAAGCTTAGGCCCTGCTCCTGGCGTTTGCGCTGGATCGCCCGTCCAAGCTCGACCGTGTTCACTAAATTCTTTGATTGTGCCACTTATGGCCTCCTTTCGGCGCGCCCACGTTTACCCTCAAGGGCTGGCCGCGCCCATTTCACCCCCAGAACATATCACAGGAAAATTTTAGATGCAAGACTTTGTTTTATACTTGCAACAAGGGGGGAACAATGGTACACTGTTTCACGTATGAAACAGGCGGATGAGAAGTCCTGTGGAAAGCAAAGGAAGAAGAGCGAAGTGAGCGAGTTCATCTGGGAGACATTCGACGGTTTGTTCAAGACGGTATACGCCCAGGGGCGTCGCGTGGAAGAGCTGGAAGCGCGCATCGCAGACCTGGAGCAGCGCTTGAACGAGCGCGTCGTGGCGCAAAAGCCGCAAGCCCAACAGCCCATAGGCGCTCTGAACGAGATGCCGGCCGAGCGCGCAGCCTGAGAACGATTTTTTTGGAGGATAAGAGCCATGTCAGCGAACCTAGCAACAGCCACCACCGACAAGAAAGCGATCATGCGTGACAAGCGCGCACAGGGGATCGCTGCGATGGGACTGGTGACGCGCGAAGGCGACCGCTTTCGCGTCGCCACGCCGACCTTGCGCGGGCGCAAGTCCAGCTACGAGGTCTGGCGCGACGATGCCGGAAAAGTTCGCTGCTCTTGTCTCGAATACGAGGAGCAGGCGACGGCAGACGCCTCGTTCCGCTGCGAGCACATCCTCGCGGTCAAGCATTCGCTTCTGGCGAAAAATACGGAAGCGGTCACCAGGCAGCAGCCTGCGGAGAAGCCTGTCGAAGCGACCGCCGTGGCGGCTGTAGCCGCGACGACTTCTTCTGCTTCTGCCGAGCCCAACACGAACACAAACGCATCCGAGAAGCGTGTGAGCAAAAAGGCTATTAACGTAGCCGAACGGCTCGTGCGCTCCGAACGGGGGCGCGACGAAGAGGCGGCGGACGAGCCCTTGAACGCAAACACGGACGAGTCCTCCAATGTTCGCGCGCTCGCGAAACACACAAACATCGAGGAGCATGAAATGAACAAGCAAAGAGAGAAGACCGCCATCGCGCAGATGCCGGAAACGGCCGTCGAGATGGCAACAGCAGAACCGGTAGCCTCGGTTGTTCCGCTGGCATTCACCAATACCTTGCGCGCACTTAAACAGCAGGTTGATCCGAACATCGTCAAGACCCGAGAGGGTTGGACAGACCGCTCCGGCAATCTGCACATGGTCGAATATATAGAGTGGCACGCGGTCGCAGACATTCTTGATCGCGTCACGCCCAGCTGGTCGCATTCGGTGCGGAACATTACGCAGATCGGCGACATGGTTGCCGTCACGGCCGCGATCACCATCGACGGCGTCACACGCGAGGGCGTCGGAACCGGCACGGCCGAGAGCGAGATGGGCATCAAGAAGGCGGAGCACGATGCGCTGAAGCGCGCCGCCGTGAAATTCGGCATCGCCCGCGAGCTTTACCAGCGCGAGTCGGATGTGATCGAGAAAGAGGGTGCTCCGGCTGCCCAGGGACAGTTCCCGCGCGACCCGCTCGCCAAGTCTATGGCCGACCTCGTCACGCCGAAGCAATTGGGCATGATCCGCGCGCTGGCGCGCGAGGCGGGCGTCGATGTCGAGGAAGAGTGCCAGACCGTGCTGCGCTGCAAGACGGACGAGCTATCGAAGCGCGCCGCCTCCAGCTTCATAGACCACCTGAAGGGTCTGCAAGGCGAAGCGGGCCAGATGCGCCGCGCGAGCTGAGACGAGTAGGCCGGCAAGTGAGGGCTGTGAGCAGTTTTGAAGCCTGTAAAACTGCTCGCTGCTTACAGGCCTCGGGCTTACTTATCCGAGGAGGTACAGGGAAATGATGACAGAAGAAATGATCGAGGAGATGAGGCCCCTGAATTTGGAGCTTGAATACGCCGAGGGGCCGGCGACCAGGCGTGTGCCCGAGCGCACGGATGAGACTCCTGGGACGGATGAGCCGCGCTCTAAGAAAGAACAGATCGTAGAGCTTTACGAATCGGGCGTGACCGACATCGCGCAGATCGTGCGCCGCGTCGCGGCCCGCCCCAGTTACGTCGCTCAGGTCTTGCAGGGCGCTGGCCTTATCACCGGCTACTTCGATCTCTACACGACGACGGCCCGCGAGCAGAACGTCTACTCGCGCTTCTTCCGCAACGTACTGTCGTTCAAGACCGTGGAAGCGGCCCGCGAGTCCGTGCAGAAGATAGATCGCCTCTACAACTATTTCGAGCGACTCGGCGACCGCGCCGGACAGCACCAGGCGATGGTACTGGCCCTGACGGGCAAGAACCGCGCGCGCTGGTCTGGTAAGCAGGAGGAGTCGGAGATTTTCAGTGAATGGCTCGCCGCGCATTAAGAGCCGAATAATTATCAAAGAGAACACATAGGGTCAATCGCAAGAGAACAAGCAGGGTTGTCTTTGAAAGGTGAGCTTCGGGAAATTCCGGCTCACCTTTCTTTTTTTGTCGCCCTCGCGCCGAATCAGTAAGCCTCGCATAATAGGTCTCTCGCAAGAGAGACCATCAACCTGAAAGAGCACGCTATAGAGGAGAAAATGATGGCTGAGCAAGCAGCACCCGCGCACATGGCACCCGCCCCCGGCACCTTCTGCTGGAACGAGCTGGCGACGACAGATTTCGAGACCGCGAAGAAGTTCTACACGGAGCTTTTCGGCTGGACGCTAAAAGAATCGCAGGCCGCCGGTATGGCCTATAACGAGATCGTCGTCGGCGACAGACACATAGGCGGCATGTACCAGATGACGGCAGAGTTCGGCAATGCGCCGTCGCACTGGATGGCATACGTCGCGGTTGACGATGTCGATGCTAGGGCGAAACAGGCCGAGGAGCTTGGCGGGAAGGTACGTGTGCCGCCCTCGGACATTCCGAACGTAGGACGCTTCTGCGTCATCAACGACCCGACGGGCGCGACTATCTCGCTGGTCAAGCTCAGCGGCGCATAACTTTCATCGCTCTCGAAAAGAGCGGCACTGACCGTCAAAAGCATTTGCACGAAACGCCTTGAAGGGCCGTGCGTGTCTTACGGCCCCCAGGCGTCCCTCGCTTCAAAAAACCCATCCTCGCTCCGGTTTGGCCCGGATTCCGGGCCAAGCGCTCTATAGTTCCCTTCTTTTCGGGAACGCACTTCGTAGACCGTCGAACAATCGTTCGACGCTCGCGCAAAAACAAAGGAGCATAATTATGAGAAAGCAGCTCTCCCTTACGATTCTTCTCCTCGCAGTGTTGGGCGTCGGTCTGGGTCTATTCGCAGCTACCGGCGCGCTCGCCGGCTCGTCCGAGCAACAATCAGTCGCCAGCCAGATCATCGCCCGCGAGAAAGCATCCGTAGAGGCGTGGCAGCGCAAAGACAAAGCCTTCTTTGCGGATTTTCTGGCGGACGATGCGACCTACTTCGGCCCATACACTCCGTATCTGGATACGGAGCCGAAGACGAACTTCATTCCAAAGTTCGAGCAGGTCACGGAGATGTTCAAGTACAACGATTTCCAGATGTACAACCCGCGCGTGCAGGTCTACGGCGACACGGCGGTGCTCACCTACACCAGTTCCGTGTCGGCCACCTTCGGCGGCCAGCCCCTGAACTACACGGCCAAGATGACCTCCGTCTATGTCAAGCAGGGCAACACTTGGCGCGTCGTACACGGACACGAGTCTATGAACCCGACGGTCAAATAATTTCCAGCTCAGTTCAACCACGAAGGAGAAACCAGCCATGCCCAGAGTAGTACATTTCGAGGTGAGCGCGGACGACCCCGACCGCGCCAGCCGGTTTTACGAGAGCGTCTTCGGTTGGAACATACAGAAATGGGGAGGGCCCAAGGACTACCGCCTCATCTCCACAGGAGCCGACGATCAGCCCGGCATTAACGGCGGCATCTTCAAGCGCGAAGGGCCTGTCAATTACGTCAATACCATTGACGTGCCGTCCGTTGACGAGTTCGTCGCCAGGATTACCGAGCACGGCGGCAAGGAGGTCGTGCCCAAGATGGCGATTCCGGGCGTCGGCGATCTGGTTTACTGCCAGGATACCGAGGGGAACGTCTTCGGCATCTTGCAGGCGGAAATGGTGACGCAATGAGCGGCGAAGCGACATTGCAGCGAAGCGCGGACAGGATCATACACACGGTCGCCCATTTGAGCTGCGACGCGCGCCGTGCGTTCGAGATGTTCACGGTCAACGAGCTTCTGCAATCATGGCTCGCTCTAAAGGCGGAGGTCACGACCGAGGTGGGGGGAAAGTACGAGCTGTTCTGGGAGCCGGACGAGAGGGAGAACAACAGCACCATCGGTTGCCGGATCACGGCACTGGAAGCCGATCGCTTTCTCCCTTTTGAATGGAAGGGGCCGAAGCAATTCAAGCAGTTCATGAACGACGCCGACCCGCTGACTCACGTCGTAGTATTCTTCCTTCCAGCAGGCCCGCGCTCTACGGACGTTCACCTTATCCACTCGGGCTGGAGAAGCGACGCCCGTTGGGAAGAGGCGCGACGCTGGTTCGATGTATCGTGGCGTGGCGCTTTCGCGGCGCTCGAAGCCCAGGTTAACCGCGATCGCAGCAGCCCGGTCGCCTCCGCGTAGATAAAGCGTCGTATGTCGAAACGAAGCGAAAGAAATCAGGGTGGGCCAAAGAGAGAGAAGGATGGGCCGGAGCGACGGGCGGAAAGGCTCGCCGTTCTCTCTCTCTTTGGCCCACCCTTCTCTCTCTTTTTCAGTTCAACGTGCGGGAATCCGTCAAGTCCATAAGGAGATGAGCATGAGCGCCACACAGGGAATTCTGGAAGCTATTAAGACCGGCGATGTCGCCAGGGTGAATGAGATGCTTGAGTCAGACCCGACGCTCGCCAACTCTAAAAACGAGAACGGCGTATCGGCGGTGCTGCTGGCGACCTATTATGGCCGCGGCGAGATCGCGAAGGCGCTGCTTGAAAAGGGCGTCGAGCTGGATATTTTTGAAGCGTCGGCGGTCGGCCTGCCGGAGCGCGCCCTGGAAATTCTTGACGACCGGCCAGAGCTTGTAAACGAGTATACGGACGACGGGTTTACACCGCTCGGGCTGGCGTCGTTCTTCTGCCATCCGGACGTGGCCCGGCTGCTTATAGAGAGGGGGGCAGATGTCAACGTCGCCTCGAAGAATACGCAGCGCGTCACGCCTCTTCACTCGGCCGTCTCGCGCCGCCAGACCATGATCGCCGAAGCGCTCCTGGCCCACGGGGCCAACGTCAACGCCAAACAGCAATCGGGCGTCACGCCGCTGCACCAGGCGGCGCACAACGGGCAGGCGGAGATGGTCAGGCTGTTGCTGGCCCACGGCGCTGACCCGCGCGCCAGGATGGACGACGGGCAGACGCCGCTTATGATGGCCCTTGAGACCGGCGAGCGCGAGGTGATTGACTTATTGCGCAAGCACGGCGCGATCGACTAGCCTTCTGTATCGAGCCGTTTGTTTATGAAGATCGAGAGACCGTCGCGCGCCCCCGCGAGGCGCGGCGGTCTCATTTTGCTGCTCTGGCGGCGACGCAGGTGGTACACTTGCCTTAGGATTTCACGTAGACAGGCGAAGCTAAGATGGCGCGGGCCGAGTGTGCAGCTTGTGGGCCAGCCGCTACACACAAACTCTCTCTCGGCGCTCGCTAGCCTGTGCCATCGACTGACCGAAGACGTTTGATCCTGACGAGCGAGGGGAGAAGAAGATGCCGGCAAAGAATGAGGACTTACACGGCAACGTCCCGGACAAGGCGGACGTGGCCCTTCTATTGATCGATGTCATAAATGACCTGGAGTTTGAAGGCGGCGAGCAGCTGCTTGAGCACGCGCTGCCGATGGCCCGGAAACTCGCCGCGCTCAAGAAGCGCGCCGCCCGAGCCGGGATTCCGGCCATTTACGTCAACGATAACTTCGGTAAGTGGCAATCGGACTTCAACAAGCTGCTGGCCCATTGTCTCGAAGAGGAGGTTCGCGGCAAGCCCGTGGTCAAGCAGTTGGAGCCGGACGAGGATGATTACTTCGTCCTCAAGCCCAAGCACTCGGGCTTCTTTTCCACCACGCTCGACACGCTGCTCGAATACTTACAAGCCAAGACCCTGATTCTCACCGGGCTGGCCGGCAACATCTGCGTCCTCTTCACCGCCAACGACGCCTACATGCGTGACTTTCATCTGGTCGTTCCCTCGGACTGCGTCGCTTCCAACACGGTCGAAGACAACAGGCATGCCCTGGAACTTATGAAGACCGTGCTCAAGGCGGACACGCGGCCCTCCACGGAGCTGGACTTCGATGAGCTTAGATGGGCATCGGACGAGCAAACCAACCCACAGCCTCAATCGCAGCGATTCGCGCGCAAGGACTGAAGGAGCCCAAGGGGAACTCATACGCGTTTCGGTCACAAGCGCCCCCTCTGATAGCGAGACTTTCATCAATCACCCCAGGGAGAAACACATGCGACGCATACTTCGTCAAAACGGCCTCTCGATTGTGATGTTCAGTCTGTTCATCTTCGCGGCAGTGGGCCAGAGTATCACCGGCTATCATGAATACAATGACGACCAGAAGGAACACGGCCAACCGGGCCTCGGCTACGTAGAGTATCTGGGGAGCGGCCACTTCGTCGAAGCGATCTTCGAGAATTGGGAGAGCGAATTTTTGCAGATGAGCGCTTACGTTCTGCTCACAGCCTTCCTTTATCAGAAGGGCTCGCCGGAATCAAAAAAGCTGGACGAGGAGGAGGCTGTGGATAAAGACCCCGCGAAGTCCGGGCGAAAGAAAGCGAATGCTCCGTGGCCTGTCCGTCGCGGCGGCTTCATTCTCAAAATTTACGAGCACTCGCTGACCATCGCTCTGTTCCTGCTCTTTTTAATCTCCTTCGCACTGCACGCGGCCGGAGGCGCAAGTCTCTACAGCCACGAGCAGGCGCTGCACGGCTCGCCGCCGGTCTCGACCATCCAGTACCTGGGCACATCGCGCTTCTGGTTTGAGTCTTTCCAGAACTGGCAGAGCGAGTTTCTCTCGGTCGGCGTGTTGGTTGTCCTGTCCATCTTTCTACGCCAGAAGGGCTCGCCCGAATCCAAGCCGGTTGACAGCCCGCACGGCAAGACCGGAGGCGATTAAAGAAGGCGAAAGTAAAAAGGTAAAAGGCAAAAGTGAGGAAAGCACTTAACGCTTCCTCACTTTTGCCTTTTTACTTTTACCTTACTTCCTATGGTTCTTTGCGTGCTGCCCGCAGGGCGTTCGTCGCAAGCTCGCGTGCGCGCGGGAGAGCATCAATGCCTCTGGCGACTTGCGGGTCGTCGGTGGTGATAAAGACGCGTGCCGCCCTGACGCTGCCGTAGGCGGCCGTGACGATATTGTATCGCAGCTGTAGCTCTACGAAGGAGCGATTGCGGTCGAGCGCCGCCGCCAGAGGCTTCCACGCCGGGTCGCTCGACAGGTAATCCTTGAAGGATTTATAAAGCGCGTCGGTGACGGGGTAATCCGTCGGCTGCAATTCCCTGTTGAAGTCGATCACGCGCGCCACCCTGTACTGATCGAAACCGTTGATGCGACCGTTGACCAGCTCGCGCGTGAAGAAGAAGAGCGGGTTCAAAAGACGCGTCTGCACTGGGCTGATCGTGCGCGGCTTGACCACTTCGTCGGGCTCTATACCGCCGCCGCCGTAGACGGTGCGTCCCGTGTCTGTGCGGCTTTCAGGCCCGGTCGGCTTCGCTGGCTCGTCCTTCTGGTCCAGGCGCGTGGAGCCGCCGCGCGTGTAATAATCGTAGAAGCCGCCGTTGGAGTAGTCGCGCTGGATCAAACGGCCCGAGGGCGTGTAGTACTTGGCCGAGGTGAGCGTCAGGCCGGCTCCGTATTCCAGCGGCCAGATGCCCTGCACCAACCCCTTGCCGAAGCTGGTCTCGCCGACGATCAGCGCGCGGTCGTGATCCTGCATCGCGCCCGCCACGATCTCCGAGGCGGAGGCCGTATTGGCGTTGACCAGAATTACGAGCGGCGTAGTGTCGGTGCCGTTATCGTTGTTGGCCCGGTAGGGTCGCTGATCGTTTCGCCCCTTCTGCGTCAATATCAATTGACCGCGCTGCAAGAATTTGGAGGCTACGCGCACCGCCTGATCCAGAAAGCCTCCGGGATTGTTGCGCAGGTCGAGCACGAGAGAGGTCATGCCCTTGGCGCGCAGGTCTTCCAGCTTCTCTTCCAACTCGTCCGAGGTCGTATAGTTGAAGCCGCGCGTCATGTCTATGTAGGCGACGCCGGGCCGCAGGAAATAGGAGTCCGGGATGGAAGGCTGCGCGACGGCGTCGCGCGTAATCTCTACGGTCTCCGCGCGACCATTGGAAGCGCGCTCGACCGTTATCTTGACGACCGAGCCGCGCGGGCCGCGAATGCGGTCGCGCACTTCGAGAGAGGGCCGTCCGCTCATCTTCTCGCCGTTGACTTCCAGAATGCGATCTCCGAAGACGAGCCCGGCGCGCGCCGCCGGCGACCCCTCGAAGGTCGCTAAGATGTAGGTCTCTGTCTGCTCTCCCTTGC
>DASQYE010000088.1:0-6892 GCA_035639355.1 Pyrinomonadaceae bacterium | reverse complement strand
GAGTTGAAATAAGTATCTATGTTCGAGATGCGGATCGTGAACGGCAGCCTGACGCCGTCCACTTCCCTGTAGTCCTCGAAATCCGTCTGTTCGGGAATGGGGAAGAGCACCGTGTCGGTCAAGACAATCCGCCGGAGGAGCAGCCCCGTCTCCGTATCGAAGTAGAACTTTTCCGTCCTGCCGCCCTCGCTCTTCCTCTCAAGCACGTAAGCGTCGCGCTCGCCCACTTTCTCTTTACCTGTGACGGTCATCCCCGTGTAAGGCTCTTTGACCTTGATGATCTGGTAGAACGCTGCGGCCCTTCGCACCTGGGCCAGCTCGCCCGCGTCCATCTCGCGGCGCTCCTGATCCGTCTTGATCCAGCCGGACTTGCCGTCGAAGCCCTGGTAAATGATGCCCTGCTGTTTAGTCCTGAGGACGATCAGATACTTGTCAGGCTCCTTGAAGGTGACTTCGATGGCGGGCTGGCGTCCCTGCGACTGCTCAATCGTTCCCTTGAAAAAGCGTGTCTGCGATTTCGCGGCCGCCGCTCTGCCCCCGACCGCCTCCGTGTACTTGTTTAAGATTTGCTCGACGCCGGGCAGCGATTCGGCCGCTGCCGCCGCAGGCCTGATCGCGCCGCCATCCTCATGCGCGGAGGCCGTCAGCGGCAGTTGCGGAAGCCTGACGGGCTCCGTCTGCCCGCGATGACAGGTGTAGCAGGTCACTGGATTGCCGCGAAAGTCTGCGCGGTTGGTATTGTTGACGCTCAAGACCATCTGCATCATTCGTCGCGCGGTGCGTTTCGTCTCCTTGTCGTCGCTTTCCCAGACCCACTTGTCCCGCCCCGTCTCCGGCTCCTTGCCCTGTTTGACGTGGCAGTAGTCGCATTTGACCCCGAGCGACGCGCCCACGAAATTCATCAGCGAGAAAAGCTGCGACGAGGGCAGGCCCTTGAGCACCTGTATGTTCTTGCGCGTCTGCTCGACGGGCTTGTCCTCGTCCGAGCCTTGCGCGGCAGGCGGCAGACTCGCCGGCCGAGCGGCTGCGCTCGCGCCCGTCGCCCTGAGGTTGGCGGCCGTAAAGCCGAGCGCCAATCCGAAACCCACGCTCACGAAAACGTATTTGAGGCTTTTAGAACTCATGGAATCCCCCAACAAGCAAGTATGAACGAAGGGATGAGGGCCGCAGGGATGAAGGAAGGATTATTCAACTTGAGTAATCAAGCTTTCATCACTCACCCTGCGGCCCTCATCCCTTCCCTTCGGCGGCTTTGAAGCTGTCGCCGTTCTCGCGCTGGATTTTATCGGCCTGCGCCTTGATGTCGTCCATCTCTTTCTTCAGCCGCTCGGAGCGCGTTTTGGCTTCGGCCTGTTTATCGCGGCTGGCCTTGCCGGGCTTATTGGTCGCTTCGAGGCGCGCCGCGACTTGTTCCTTGAGCGCCGCCAGATGAGCGCCGTGCTTGCGCATGTATTGGCCCATGAGATTGAGGTATTCCTGGTATTTCGCATCAACCTTGAGCTTGCTGGCCTGTTCGTATTTCTCGGCGGCCGTGCGCGCGTCCTTTGTGGCCTGATCGTAGATGGCTACCTCTTCGTCGCTCAGCTTCTTGACGCGCGCCTTATCCCGCCTTACGCCTATAATCTCCTCATCTTTCTGCGCCGCCTCCCTGTAAGCGTCATCGACCTTCGCAGAGAGCGTGTCGGCCTCGCCCGCCAGCTTGTTTGCGTCCTTCAACTGCGTGTCGTCGGCCCGCTTGAAATACTTGCAGCCGGGAGCAAGAAGCGACAAGACGAGCGCGAGGACGTAGAGCCGCCTGAGACTCTTCTGAGTTAGCATCCGTATCACCTCGCAGAAAGGAGTGGTCGAGCCTGTATAGAAAGCGCCCTGCGGCGAGCGGGAGAGGCCCCGGCGTCAGGCAAAAGATGCCCGGCCTCAAAGCGAAACAGTCGTCGAGAGAGCCGCCCGTCACTCGTCTCGAAATACGACCGTAAATTTCCCTGGGCGAAGCGCGAGGTGTCGAAGACAATACGATGACCGGAGCTTTCCGGTCAATAAGATTATCCGAAAGCAGGCGCGTCAAGCGTGCACTGTCGAGCGCGAACTGAGGCACGGACGCCGGCAGAACAGGGCGAGAACGAGAGAGCGTGTGTGCGCGCCCGGTTTACGCGCAGGCGTGGCCGGCCTTCGCGTCTGCGCTCAAGAGTTCGATAGGGCTTTTTGGGCCCACAGTGCCGGGCGGCCTCTAAGAGCGGCGCGACTTCATAGGGATCAGTGTGTCCAGCGATTTGTATATCTGTAAATAAACCTGCGTCTCGCGCGGGATGAGCGTGCGCCATGCAGAGCCGCCGCGATTGATGTAGCCAGGCAAGCGCGCGGGGTTCGAGTTGTACCCGGCGGCCAGCAGCTCGGGCTGCGTGGCGAGCTTCGCCTTCAGCGCGTAATCGACATCCGGGTTGGCTGCGAGCAGCTTCCAGGTGTCGTTCATGTAGAGCAGCATCGCCTCAAGCGCATTACCGTGATTGCGCATCCCGTAGACGAAATCCGGATTAAGGCCGATGCCGGGGTGCATTCGCCTAATCATCTGGTAGGTGGACGGAATCATTTGCACCATACCGCCCGCTCCCGCAAAGCTCACGGCGTAACGATACGTGTCCAGCTCGTTCAGAGCGTAGAGCGCAAAAATCTCTTCGTAGAGCGCGATGCGATTCTCCCTGCGAAAACGGTCGTGATCCGTATGCTCTACGATGCACAGTCGCTCGGCCACGTCCAGCAGGTCGGGCGAGATCGTGACGCCCTTATCGCGCAGCCGCCTCGCCGCCAGATCAATCATCGTGCGCACGTACAACTGCCCGGCCTTGACGACTTCGGGCGAGAGCAGCGCCGGATGCCCGGAGACGTAATAGGCCATCTCTTGAAAACGGCCGCCGCGCTCGATCGGATATTCCACTAGAAGCGGCGCGAGGCTGCGTCCCGCTTCGTCAAAGAGCGTGACGGCGGTATTGACGCCGTTGGCCCTCAGCACGCGCAATCTGACGATGCTCCCGAGCGATGTGGTGATCGCTGCCTCCGCGCCCTTGCTCAGAAAGAGTTCCTTCGGCAGCGATAGCAGGTGTATCTTCCCCGTATCCTGCTGCAAGGCCGCCAGCGTCACAAAATAAATGTTTGGGGTCGCCAAACTGGTCGGCGTGGCCCGCGCCTTCAACAAACGCTGCGCCTCGGCTTTGCGCAGTCGAATTTTGTCTATCGAAAGATGGAGCGTCGTGGCGACGGCCTGTGCGGGCGGCTGCGGCTGCGCGGGCGCGGCGACCTGCGAAAGCGGGGGCACGGACGAGGGAAGGATCACGCGCGGAGTCGGCGTCGAGGGGGTCTGCTGTGGCGTTGCTGTCTGTTGCGGTCGCGGCGACGGCGTGGGCGCGGGCGTCCGCTGTACGACTCCCGTTGAGCTTTGCGGCTGGGGCGGATTGACTGTGCGCGGTCGAGTCCCCGCCGGAGGCGCGCCCGTCGCGGGCGTCTGCGATTGGGCATACGCCGGCGCGGATGCCGCAACGACGAGCAGCAGCAACGAGAAGATGGGGCCTCTTTTCATAATCAAAATTCTCGCTTTGGCAAAAAAGGTTTTCGGAAGAGCGCCGTGACTGTCAACCTGAGATTCCGGAACGCGGCCAGGGGTTGTCGGCCAATCACTCCGGCGGCGAGTATACCAAATTTGATGGGACGCATAATCCCTAAATCGCCACTCCCGGCAAAGTCCCTCACACTCGCGTATGAGGGCCAAAGAGCGTCGTTGCTCATCAAGGCCCAACGAGGTGGCGCTTGCCCTAGAGAGAGTCTCATCGTAGAGAACAAAGGGAAGCGCGCCGCGATAATAATCACGGCGCGCTTCCCTTTGATAAGGCTCTATGCGTCCTTAGGCTTTCGCCCGGTCGGGTTCTCAGTCTACGGCGAACCCGACGTTGACCACTGCGGTGATGTCTTTCTCAAGCGAAGAAGTGTCGTTCATGCCGGAGTCGGAAACATCATTTGAATCGGCGGGCGTGATCTGCATGACGCCCATACGGGCGGTGCGGACGCTGCCGATACTGCTGCCCGTGCTCGACGCGATCTGCTGTGCGCGCACCTTCGCGTCCTTGGCCGCCTCGGCCAGCATCTCTATCTTCAGGTCGCCGAGCTTCGTGTAGAGATACTCGGGCGGATTAGATTCGAGCAGGATGCCTTGATTTATCAACTCGGTCGCTTCGCGCGCCAGTTTCTCTACCTTATCGACATCGTTCGATCTGACCTCGACCTCCTGCCGCAGAGAGTATCCGGTGATCTCGCTTGTCTCTTCCCCTTCGCTGTTCTTCTCGTGCAGCGTCGTCGAAGAGATCGACGAGATGGTGATCTGATTTTCCTGTACGCCCTTCGAGATCAGGTATTGCTTGACCTTTGGAACGTTGTCCGTCAGCGCCTTGTAGGCTTCGGATAATTGCGATGCCTGGTACGAGACGCCCGCGCGCCAGATGACCAGGTCGGACTTGATGCGCTTGCGCGCCGAGCCCGTCACGGTGATGGTCTGCTCGCCGTTCTTGGCGTGCGTATAAGCCCATGCGCCGACGATTGAAGAAAGCACGAGCGCGACGGCCAAAGCAAACCCGGCGTCAAAAATATGTCCATTTCTTTCTGTACTCATGTGTGTGGCACCTCCTATATGCCGTCGTATTAGACGCTCGCTGCGCGGCGCTTTGCCTAGTACAGCGCACGTTTACGGACTGTGGCTGTCCACAGTGCCGGTTCAGGCGGAAAGCCTTCTCGCTTCGGCGATTGCCGGAGAACCGAAAGAGCAGCGACCGGCTTGGTAAGAGATAGATACGCCGGAGGCCCTTTCTGGCCCTTTATTGCCCTTTATTGCTTTAGCCCCGGCCGGGCTTAGATTTCGCGCAGGTTCCCGGCGAGCGCGCCGACCGCCGACTCCGCCAGGTCGCTCAACCCGCCCGATCTCTGCATCAGTCGAAAGCGCGTTGAGATCATGTGGCCGACGCCGAGGCCGAGCGCTGAGTCGAGCGCGCATAACTCTTCGGAGAGCGCCCGCTGCGAGACGCGCTCGAAGGCGTGCTGTAGCTCGTTGATCGCGGAATTGACGCCCTCTACGAGAAGCACTTCGACCTCGCTGCCGCCCGCGCGCGCTCGCCGCCGCGCATGTTCGCGCAGGCGTATGCGCGCCTCGTCCTGAATCTTGGCGGTCGCGACGACGACCAGATGCGAGGCTTCCGTCTCGACCTGCTTATCGAGCGCGCGGCGGGCGTGCGCCGCCGTCAGGTCGCCGTCCCTGAGGACGAAGAGAAAAGTCTCGCCGCAGATGTCGGCCATCATGTTGATCTCGCCGTCGGTAGCCTGCGGGCCGAGCGAGATCTTTGATTCCGGGAGCCCGAGGCTGCGCAGCACGGAGTAGAGACGAGTGGAGAGCCAGGAGCCGTTCTCCAGCAGCGTAGAGGCGGTGTCGGTCGGGACGATCAGCTCGTCAACCTTCTCGTCGGCGATACTCGCGCCGCATTCGCTACAGGTGGCGTTGCTGGAGGTGATGACGCTCAGAGCGTCCGGGGAAGGCAGGCGAAACAGCGAGCGCCCGACCTTGCGGCAGCTGACGACGACCTCGCGGCGCAGAAGGCCCGCGTCGGAGAGCCTGCCCACCAGCTGCGACTCCGCGCCGCCTTCTGCTTCCACGTCCGCTTGAAGATCGCCGCCGCGACCCGTCGCTTGCGCTTCGCTGATGCGCCATAGAAGCTTCCTCGCCCCTGCATCTTCCAGCAGCTCTACGGCGCGCAGCTGTTCTGCGCCCGCTGCTCGACGCATGTCCGGAACATCGACGGGGCGCGCGTCCTGAAAGCGCACGAGCCCGGAAGGGTCGCGCGGCTCGCGACTACGCCAGTCTACTGTCTCCTCGGCGGCCGCCGCCGGCGTCTCGCCATTACCGCCCGTAAGGTTTCGCGCAGCTTCGAGCGCTTCGCGCACGTTTCGACAGAAAGAGTCGAGCGAGAGCAGCGGCGCTTGCGTCTCCGCTTCGTAGACAATGCCCGCGCGCATCCCGGAAACGCCCTCGTCTTCGTCGCCGAAAATCAGGAAGAGTACGAAATCTTCAAAGCAGAATAGGTCTCCGCGCACGTAAGGCGCATCCATTTCAACGCGCGCCTGCGCGGCGATGGCGCGCTCCATCTCCGGCACACGATCCGGGCCCATCAGGGCTAACTCGAAACAGTGCAGGCGCGCGGAGCGAATCAACGGCACCAGCCCCTTATCCTGTAGCTTTTCCAGGAGCTGCAAGCGTGACTGGGCGTCAACTCTACGGCTTGAGATTTTGCTTTCGATGAATAGCATCTCGATCCTCCTACCTGCTTTTGCCCGCCCATGCTATCACGCCGCGCAGAGGGATTTCCACGTTTACGCGGTACGCAGAGGTTCAGATTGACCGAATAGTGTTTCGTCATGGGACGCAGCTACGCTCATTCGCAAACCCTCGCGGGTCAATCACGCCCCCGCCTGAACTCTTTCCGTTCGTTCATTTAGAAATGCTTGTGACCTGTCACAAAACGGTCACATTGCTTGTTGTGGCCCTTCTTCCTGACCTGTAGAATGCATTTTGGGTCAGGTAGTACCCCACCTCATCGAAGTAATCCGAAAGCAATAAGAAATTTTAGAGGAGAGAGAGTAGCTCCCCGTCTATGGTACTGAAAAAAATGTTCCCCTGCATGCTGGTAGCATGTTTTGTTATCAGCCTGCTTGCCGTCACAACCCCGGCGCAAACCGCCACCCGTCAGACACAAGCCACCACCACTACAGTTCAGAACAACGGTGTCGCCCGACTCGAAAGCGATCCGGTCATCATCTCGCTCGCGGAGACGGAAGGGCCGAGTACTAGGAGCGCGGCGCACTCCGG
>DASQYE010000087.1:0-4347 GCA_035639355.1 Pyrinomonadaceae bacterium | reverse complement strand
GCAAGTGCCTGCCACCGCTGCAATGCGACACTTATAGTCCGATCGTCATTGATGTGGCGGGCAACGGCTTCAACTTGACGAACGCGGAGAGCGGAGTGATGTTTGATCTCGACGCGGATAGCACCAGCGAACGTTTCTCGTGGACGGCTGCTAGTTCTGATGACGCCTGGCTCGCCCTCGACCGCAACGGCAACGGCGTAATTGACAATGGCACAGAAGTCTTCGGCGATTTCACACCTCAGCCAGTGTCATCAACTCCTAATGGCTTTCTGGCATTGGCTGAGTTCGACAGGGCTGCGCAGGGCGGCAATAGTAATGGTGTGATAGATAACAGGGATTCGATTTTCTTCACCCTGCGGCTATGGCAGGATAGAAACCACAACGGCATTTCGGAGCCTTCGGAGCTGCGCACGTTGCCGGAGCTGGGTATTGCGAGCATTGATCTTGATTACAAGGAGTCGAAGCGGCAGGACAAGTATGGCAACGAGTTTCGCTATCGCGCGAAGGTCTGGGACGGCAGGGGAGCGCAAGCGGGGCGTTGGGCATGGGATGTATTTTTAGTCTCTGCTCCCTGAAAATCCGTGTAGCCTAACAAGGAGACCCGCTCGGAAGTCGTCACAGACCTCTTACGTCCGCAAAGCGCGGGCTTCACATCAAGACCCCGATGGGGTTTGTGAAGCCCGCGTTTTTCTATAGACACCCCGCTTCCCTCGAAAATCAAAAGCGGACGCCCGGCAATTTTCATCAACGCATAAAGATCAAAAAGCTGTAGTATCGCCGCCGTGTGCTTTTCTTAAACCTTTGCGGAGCGCGACCTGAATGACAGACAGAGATACTGGCGCGGCGGCGGCCGCCACGTCGGACGGCGAAGGGGAAGCCGGGGGAGCGAGTCGCGCCGCCCTCAGGAGCAGGATCATAAAGTGGATTGTCGTCGTGGCCTCCGCTTTAGCCATCGCGTTCGCTCCCGTTCCGGCCGGGATTACGCCCCAGTCTTGGCGGCTGCTGGCGATCTTCGTCGCCACCATCATCGGCTCCATCCTGCGGCCAGCGCCGGGCGGCGCGGTGGTGCTGCTCGGGGTGACGGCGCTCGCCTTGACGGGCGCTCTCCCCGTGGGCGAGGCGCTCGGCGGTTACAGCGACCCGATCGTATGGCTGGTGCTGGCGGCCTTCATGATCTCGCGCGGGATGATTAAAACGGGGCTCGGGCGGCGCATCGCTTTCCTCTTTATACGCGCCCTTGGTCGGCACTCGCTTGGTCTGGGCTACGCGCTCGTCTCGACCGATATGGTGCTCGCGTCGGTCGTTCCCTCGAACGGCGCGCGTTCCGGCGGCATCATCTTCCCCATCGCCAAGAGCCTCGCGGAGGCTTACGACTCCGAGCCGGGGCCCACGGCGCGGCGGCTCGGGGCATTCCTGATGGTGCTCCTATACCAGTGCGACGTGATCGTCTGCGCGATGTTCCTGACGGGCCAGGCTTCTAACGTGCTGATCGCAAAGTTTGCCGAAGGGGTGACGGGCATCAAGCTGAGCTACAGCCTTTGGTTCATAGGCGCGATTGTGCCCGGACTGGTTTCACTTCTCGCAGTACCGCTCGCGCTCTACAGGCTCTTCCCGCCGGAGACCAGGCATACGCCCGGCGCGGCCGAGTTCGCCGCCGCCGAGCTTGAGCGCATCGGCCCTATGCGCTGGCCCGAGAAAATAATGCTTGCGGTCTTCGGCCTGGTCGCCACGCTCTGGATCGTGGGCGATAGGCTGGCGTCGATGACGGGCGGGCGCGTGGGCCCGATTCATTACGCGGTCGTCGCGCTCGTAGGCATCTGCGTGCTGCTGCTGAGCGGGGTGCTCGATTGGGAGGACGTGATCGCGGAACGAGGCGCGTGGGATGTCTTCATCTGGTATGGCGGGCTGGTGCGTATGGCCGAGGCCCTGGGCGAAACGGGAATTACGAAACGCTTCGCGGAGACTGCCGCGAGTCTAACGACCGGGTGGACGTGGTGGGCTGCGCTCTCCGCGCTGCTTCTGATCTACTTTTACGCGCACTACGCGTTTGCCAGCATCACGGCCCATGCGACGGCCATGTACATTCCCTTCCTCGTCGTCATCCTCGCAAGCGGCGCGCCGCCCTACCTGGCCGTGCTCTCGCTCGCTTACTTCTCAAACCTGGATGCCTCGCTCACACACTACGGGACTACGCCCGCGCCCATCTGGTTTGGCGCTGGCTACGTCAAGCAACGGACATGGTGGTGGCTTGGCCTCGTCGTCTCCGTCATCAACATCACAATCTGGACGACCCTCGGCCTTCTCTGGTGGAAGCTGCTCGGATGGTGGTAACGAAGGGATGAGGCACGCATCGTATTCGTTCCGTTTACTTACGTAAGCAAAAGAAGTTCTTGACAGATTTTACTGACCGATTGTATATGTCGGTTGTCGCCATTTGTAATACCGGTCAATCTCAATTTAGCCCATTCTCACTTCAACCTTCCCTAGAAAAGGGTTAAGCAGAAGATACAAAAGAAGCCACTGAATTGATAGCCAGTATCAAAATCTCTATGACACTGCCTGACCTCAACCAGGAGGCCTATGAAAATCATCAAGAGTAAACCATCACTACTGATAACTATTGCTGTGATTTTAGCGGCTGTGAGTTGTGCATACGCCCTGCAAACACAGAGACCGAATAAAATCAAAGGGGTGACGGTCACTTCTCGAAGATACGAGCAAAAACCGGACGGGACAATCGTTGAGCGCGGGATGCAGACCACATACATTTCCGCGCGCGGAAGCTGGCGCACCGTAAAGACAGCCCCTAATGGCAACATCGAGCAGCTACTGGTCGCTGACCCTGTGCGTGGCGGAGTCTTTAGTATTGATACTAATAAACGCGAAGCAGCGAGACTCGCCGGCTTTACTCCTAAGGAGAGTTCGTACTTTGACGCCGATGGCTATCGCAATAATCCGCAGTTTGCCGGAGAAGAGACATTGCTTGGCTTCAAGGGATTCATTCAACGTGTGACTACGCCGGAAGGTAAAGTGGAATCCGAGCTGACGTTTATTCCGGAGTTTGATACTTTGCCGGTTAAAGAAGTGCATTATCTCGCTGATGGCAGCAAGCGGATTGTCGAGCCGGTGTCCATCAGTGTCGGGGAGCCGACGCCCAGCCATTTCCAGCTACCGTCAGATTTTCAGACAAGGGATGCTCTTCTAGATCAACATACCCACGAGAAATAGGATTGTCTCCTTCGGGCGAAAGCTCGACCTCACCAACCCTTCAACCAGTTCCGCTATCGAGCGAAGGTCAAGGATGCGAAGGGGGTTTGCAAGTGGGACGCCGGGCCTGGGACGTGTTTTTAGCCACAGCTCCGTAGCAAATCGGTGCCAACCTGAAAAAGAGAACCGCTCGGAGGTCAGTGCTAAGCTCCGGGCGGTTCTCTTAATTGCTCTTGGATGAGTCTTTGCCTTCGAGTAACCGGAGAAGGATGAGGCTATTCGGCTGGGTGATTCAATACGCGATTGAGTCTAGCCTTCATCTTTGCGGTCATCATCATTGCTACGGTTGTCCGGGGATGCGTGGGGCGCGTCGTGGCGGCGCGGCGGCCGGCTCGTCCTCTGAGACCTTGGCGAGCACCTCTTTGTTGATCTTAATACGGCCTTCGCGCTGCATGCGCGCCTGCACGGCCGTGATGTAGTCGTCGAAGACCTGGTTGCGTTGCGCCGAGAGCGCCGTCTGCATCAGTTGATCGCGCTGCTTGGCAAACTCCGCCAGGTCTGCCTCCGTGCGCTTGGTGACGCCTATGACGACCCAGTTGTCGCCGATCTTGATGGAGGGTTTTGTGACCTCGCCCTCTTTCAGAGCGTAGATCGCATCGTCTGCGGCCGGACTCGTACCGGCTTCGCCAAGCGGCGCGCCGGTTTTATAAGCCTCTTCGGTCTTGGCCTCAAGGCCCATCTTTTCGGCGGCGGTTTTCAGGTCGCCAGCAGTGCCCGCGCTCGTCGCCAGCTCGTTAGCCCTTTGCTCAAGCTGCGATTTGGCGCGCTCCTGCTTGAGCGCCTGCGCCACCTTGTCCTTGACCTCCTCGAATTCAGGGATGCGCGGCTCTCTCTTGTCTAGCAGCATCGGGATGGCGAAACCGTTGCGGACGCCCGTGCGCACGCCCACGTCGTTCGGATTTTCCAGCGGCGCAATCGCCTCTTCAAACTTCTGGTTACTGCCGATCTCAGGAACGTCGTCGCCGGGTTTGATGTACGGCGTCTCTTTAACCATCTCTGCCGCGCTCATGTTGGCTTCCGGGGCAAGCTCCTGCGCCACTTTCTGGAAATCCTTTGTCTCCTTCAGGCGCGTCTCGGCAC
>DASQYE010000086.1:0-8933 GCA_035639355.1 Pyrinomonadaceae bacterium | reverse complement strand
GGTCGAGCGCCGACGCGCGCCGCACCAAGAACGCACGCGTCCGCACGCGGCCGCAGGTCTCTGCCGCCTTCTTAAGGCCCTGGACGAGCACGACGGAGGCAGACTCTCTTATGCTGTGCCCCTTGAGGATTCGGATGGAGTCGATGCGGTGACGGTTTCTTTGGAGGTCTTGCGATGACGGGCGAGCGCCGCGTAGTTATTACAGGAGCGGGCGCGCTTTCGGCGCTCGGCGCGACGCCCGAAGAGTTGTGGGCGGGGCTTCTGGACGGGCGCTCAGGCATCGGCAGAGTATCCCATCTGGTGACTTCCGGGATCAGCGTCACCACCGGAGGCGAGGTTAGCGTAGTCCCACACGACCGCATAGACCGCGACCGCGAGATCGCCAGGCGCGCCGTCCAGGACGCGCTCGCGGCCGCAAGATGTGACGCGGACGAATGTGGCTTCGTGTGGTCTACCGGCCTCGATACGTTTCAAGCCGGTGCGGACGGTTTCGCGCATCGCTCGGCCGGACTCTGTTTCACAGACCTCTCATCCAGCTTCCGACACCCCAGGCGCATGATCGCCGCCGCGTGCGCATCCGGCACGCAGGCCGTCGGCGAAGCGTTTCGCCTCATCAGGAACGGCCGCATGGAGGCGTGCGTGGCCGGGGGCTCAAGCGTGATGCTCACTCCGTTTTACCTGATAGGCTTCGCGGGGCTACAGGCAGTCGCCGTTGACTATGACGGCGACGAGCCGTCGGCGGCCTGCCGTCCTTTCGACCGGCGGCGAAGAGGCTTTGCGCTGGCGGACGGCGCGGGCGCGCTCGTGTTGGAGACTTTAACGCGCGCTCGCCGTCGAGGGGCGACCCCCCTGGCCGAAGTCGTCGGGTTCGGTATGAGCCAGGACGGGTTTGACCTCAACCGTCCGTGTGACGACGGGGCGGGCGCAGAGCTTTGTATGCAACGGGCGCTCTGTGACGCGCGCGTTGCGCCCGCTGAGATCGACGCGATCAACGCGCACGCGACCGGAACCTTCCTGGGCGACCTGGCCGAAGTCGCCGCTCTGCGCCGTCTCTTTTGCGACGACTGGCGGCGCATTCCCGTGTCGGGTGTGAAGGGAGCGATCGGCCACGCCATGGCAGCGGCCGGTGCTCTCGAAGCAATCGTCGCCGCTTACACGTGCGCGACCGGGATAGTGCCGCCCACGGTCAACCTCAGCGAGCCGGACGAGGGCTGCGAGTTGAACCACGTCATCCGAGAGCCCAGGGACGCCGGTGCGCGAACCGTGCTGTCGGCGTCGTTCGGCATGGGCGGGCAGAACGCCGCCCTGGTACTGAAACGAATATTAATATGATTGCATCTGCGGATTGGGGCCAGAACGGGAGCGTCTGTGTCATCACGGGCGCGACGGGTTATCTGGGCCGCGCGCTCGCGCACGGATTCGGCCAGGCGGGCGCAACGCTCTTTCTGACCGGGCGCAACCAGGAGGCGCTTGCTGAGCTGGCCGCCGGGCTCGACGCGACGGAAGGCGCAGTGCATACGCTGGCCCTGGAGCTAACGGACAGCGCCGCGAGCGAACATCTCATTAGCACGGCCCTGGTCAAGACCGGCAGGATTGACACGCTAGTGCTCAACGCCGGGACGCTCGCCGACGGGCTCGTCGCCGGGCTGACCGATTATGAGATGGCGCAGGTCTACGACCTGAACCTGTGGGCCACATTCCGCACGCTGAGGGCGGCGCTGCGGCCTATGATTCTAAAGCGCAGCGGCCGTATCGTGATCGTCTCGTCAACGGCAGCGCAGAGGCCCGGCGTCGGGCAGGGAGCTTACGCTTCGTCAAAGGCGGCGCTGGAATCCCTCATTAGAACTACGGCGAGAGAGACGGCCTCGCGCGGCATTCGCGTCAACGGCGTTGCGCCCGGACTTCTCGCCGGTGGAATGGCGACGCGTATTTTGGACGAGGCGCACGAGCGCGCCGTCACGGCGATTCCGATGGGACGACCGGGCGAAGCGAGCGAGGTTGTGCCCGTCGTGCTGTTTCTGGCCTCGCCCATGAGCTCCTACGTGACGGGTCAGGTATGGTCTATCGATGGAGGTTACACGGCATGAGCAATCGTGGCGCTTTCGCGGAGGTGTCGGCCCTCGTCCGGCAAACCCTGGCTGTCGCGGAGGACGAGCCGGTTCTACCCGAGCAACTGCTATTCTACGACCTTAATTTCACTTCGCTGGACATGCTCGATCTGCTGTTCCGGCTTGAGCAGCATTTCGACATCAGCATCCCCGAAGGGACTATTTATAAGCTGGCGCGCGGCGAGATGCCGGACGAAGACTTCGCCGACGGCGCTGTCCTGACCACGGCCGGGCGCGCATCTCTGATGCGGCTGCTACACGATTCACCGCCGCAGATATTCCCCGCGCGCATTCATGCGACGACCTTGCCGCGCTATTGCACCGTCGGCGCAATCACGCGGCTGGTGGAACACAAGCTGGCCGAGCGTGAAACATGTTCGAGATGATGCGGTCGATCAAGACGGACACGGAGCGCGGGCGCGCAGAAGGAAGGGCCGCCGTCCCGGCCGACTACCCGGCCTTTGCCGATCACTTTCCAGGCGCTCCCGTGCTTCCGGGCTCTTTCCTGGTAGAGCTGGCGGCGCAAGTCGCGGGCCCACTCTCGGAAGAGACGGTCGGCGCACGCTTCGGGCTTGAGCGCTGGGCCATGCTCGGAATGATTCGCGACGCGAAGTTTCTGCGACACACGCCGCTCCCCGCCGAGCTTATCATCACGGCCGAGGTGCGAAGCGCCGAGGCGTCGAAGGTCGTCGTCCGTGTCGCGGCGCAATCGGGCGAGCAGGAGGTCATGCGCTCGGAGTTGTGGATGATGATGATTGAGGCCGCGCCCGAATGGGCCGAGGCCATAGCCGCGCGCCGCGAACGCGTGGCCCGTTGGAAAGGAGCCGCATAATGCAGCCGCGGCCCCGTGCGCACGCGCTGTCTCAACTCGACGCCTTCTTCGTCGCCTATCAGGAGCGCACAGGCATACTGATGCAGCTCGGCATAGAGGTCGAGGTCAAGGGAGAGTTGCGGCGCGAGCGCCTGGAGCAAGCGTTGACTTATCTGGTCGGCCGCTGGCCCCGTCTGGGCCAGACGCTCCACAGGCGTTTGACGGGACTCTCTTGGCGCGGCGAGTGCCATGTGGAAAAGATGCTTCAAATGGCAGACGGGAGCAGGGCCGTCGCTCGTTGGAGGAATAAATCGATCGATCCCTTTAGCGAGCCGCCCTTCCAACTGCTTTGCATACGGGGCCGCGAGCGTAGCACGCTGGCCTTTCGCGCGCACCATTCGGTCGTAGACGGCGAAGCTTTCTTCGAGTTGTGCGCGGACACCCTGCGCTTTCTGGCGAGGGCGACCAATGGCGAGACGTTGCCGCCGCCGGAGCCCGCCACAGAGGTTAAGCTCGGCGAGCTGATTTCTCCCGCGCGCCTGCTGCGGCAGGGAAAGTTGGCGGGGATGTGGCGCTACGCGCGATGGCTGGCGGCCGAAGCTAAGGGCGGTCAGAGCATGTCTTTGACGATGCGCGCGCGCGAGCCCGGCGACATAGCGACGTGCGAAAGGCTGCTCTGCGGCACGGCTTTCGACCGTTTCAAGGCGCGGGCGCTTCAAGCCAGGGTCGCTCCCGCGTGGCTGTGCGCGGCCGCCTGGGTGCGCGCGATCGGCGATTGGAACGGCTCGCGCGGCGCTGCATCATTCGGCCCGGTGTCGCTTGAAGTCCCTGTCAGCCTTCGCTTCGGGCGCGGCGGTAAGGGCTCCGTCGGCAACTTCATCTCGCCGCTCGTTCTCTTCGGCGACCCCTCGCAGCCGATTGAGAAGATCGCCCGCGCACTGCAAGAGCAATTGAAGAAGGGGCTGCGACAGCGCTCGCACCTGGGCGTGCCGTTCTTCACCGCGCCGGCCAGATACCTTCCGTGGCCTCTGTTCCGCAGGCTCGCCGTCAACACGACCTCGACCGGCTTCGCCACGAGCCACTTCACATGGCTCGAACAGAAGGCCAATATCTATACCGAGATCGGAGCGCTCTCCGGCGGCGCGTTTAGTATCCTGGACCATCATATTTACACGCCCGTCTGCCTGCACATGGGCGCTGCCCTCGCCGTGGCTGCGCAGCCGGAGGACGCAAAGCTCTCGCTCACCCATCGCTTGACGGCCTTTTCCGGCGCGGACGCCGAGACGCTGCTCGACTCCGTGATCGCAGAGCTGGACGGCGAGCAACAGAAACAGAGGCAGGCTGTCCGAAGATGAGCGGGACGGGACGGGCAAAACACGTGATTATCATAGGGGCAGGGCCGGCGGGGCTGGCCGCCGCCGTCTGTCTCTCAAAGCGAAAAATCCCTTACACGCTGCTCGAACAGGGCCCGCTCGTCACAAGCGCTCTTCGCAAGGTTGACCCGGAAATGGTCTTGCTCTCGCCGACCGGGCTATCGTTGATGCCGGATATGGAGAGCCCGCCGGGCGAGCCCCCTTATCTATCGTTCGCAGAACTCGTCAAGGCGCTCGAACGCTACCGCGAGCAGCACGGCGTACAGCTCGTCACGGACGCGAAGGTGACGGCGGTCGCTCACGAAGACGGAGTGTTCACCGTCCATTACCGGGGCAAGGATGAAGCGGAACATATTTTGAAGGGCAGCCACGTCATCAACTCGACGGGCATCATCAGCCACCCGCAGCTCCCGCCGGACTTTAACTCGGACGCCTGCTCGTTTCGATGGATGCACAGCATAGACGTGCGCGCAGACGATCTAAGGGGCGTGCCCGGAATCCTGGTGGTCGGCGGCGGCGCTTCTGCGGCCGAAGTGTTGGAGCGTTGGCTCGAAGTGCGAGCAGGGGACGCGCGCGCATGGCTCTCGCTGCGCTCCGCCCTGGTTGCCTTCCCGCACTGGATTCTGGGCATAGACATACATTATTTCGTCTGGCTGCCCGAACAGCTGCCGACCTGCCTGATCGGGTGGCGTGCCGGGCGATTGCACGAGCCTATGACGGGGCTGGCCGTCTCGCGCGCGATTAACGGCGGGCTGATTACACGCCTGCCCGCCATTAAGAGCTACCATGGCGACACCGTGACGACGAGCGACGGCGAACAGCTCAAGCCAGACCTGGTCGTCTTCTCGACGGGTTTTCGCTACGCGACCGACCACCTGGGCCGGTTGATAGATTGCGACCCCGAAGCGAGACCGCTGGTCAAAAACTGCGAGAGCACGCGCACGCGCGGTCTCTACCTACTGGGCTTTCGCTTCGGGCGAACATTCGCGTCGCCTTACCTGCGCGGGATCGCCCGCGACGCGGAATACGTGGCCGCTCGCATCGCAAGCGAGGGTGAATAGGAGGGTGAATAGCCGGCGGCTCAAAAAACAGTATCGGGCGCGTCTCTCTGAATTGGGAAGTTGTGTAGAGACAGGCGCGCGCTCTTTGCCCTTCAGAACTTTTTATTGACACGAGGGAGGCGGGCGCGATATAAGCCGCTCGTGTTCGCTCACAAAAGCTTTAAGGCGGCGCGCTTCCGATCACCCGCGCCCACGTCCGTAACACGAATTTGACCGCCGAAGCGCCTCGCAAACTACTCTTATATAGCTGTGGTTCACGGGAATCACTCCCGCGCGTCGCTTTTGAGATGACCAAAGATGGCGACGACTGACAGCGGTTTTGGAGCCACGCGACTCTCTATCGCGCCCGGAGGCGCACTTAAGCCTTTGCGACGGGAAGCTAATTCAATGAAGGCCGTTCGGGTTGATGCTTTTGGCGGGGTTGAAGTGTTGCGGGTCTTGGAGCGCCCGAAGCCTGAGCCTGGCGAGAGCGAAGCCCTGATACGCGTCGCGGCCAGCGGGCTCAACTATTCGGACGTGATGCAGCGCGAGGGGCTGTATCCGGGCGGGCCGAAGCCGCCCTTTTTTCCAGGCGTAGAGGCCGCCGGAGTTGTCGAGGCGACAGGGAAGAAAGCCCGTGCGTCGGCGCTCGTAGGCTCTCGCGTCGCCTGTATCACAACGGGCGGCGCGCACGCGGAATACGTTCTGGCCGGCGCGCGCTCACTTATCCCTTTACCCGACGCGATCTCTTTCGTAGAGGGCGCGGCGTTTCCAGTCCAATACCTGACCGCCTATCACGCGCTCTTGACCGTCGCGCGCGCGTCGGAAGGAGAAACGGCGCTCATCCACGCGGCTGCCGGAGGGGTCGGCACCGCCGCCGTGCAGATCGCCCGGCTGCTCGGCCTGAGAGTCGTAGGGACGGCCAGCACGCCCGAGAAGAGAGCGCGCTTGCTTGAGCTTGGCGCTGATCGCGCGGTCGGCTATGACGAGTTTGAAGCGGCTGCGCGCGAGTTGACGGGCGGGCGCGGGCCCGAAATCGTTCTCGAAACGGTCGGCGGAGACGTGCTTCGCCGCAGCCTCGCGCTGCTGCCGCCGCTCGGGAGGCTGGTCGTCATCGGCATCGCAAGCAGAGAGGCTCCGGCCCTGGACGTTACGAAGCTACTCTTCCGCTCGCAGGCCGTGCTCGGCTTTCACTTGCGCGCCATCTTCGAGCGCCCCGAGCTGGTGCGCCTCTCCGTTGGACAGTTGCTAAGCTGGATTGGCGAGGGCAAGCTCAAAGTCCAGGTCGGCCACACGCTCCCGCTGATAGAGATTCGCAGGGCTCATGAACTCCTTGCCAGCCGTCAGACCTACGGTAAGGTTGTGCTGCTCCCGTAACCTCTGATTTTTCTGTTTTCGTCGTTTCACCTTACCCGAAAAGGGGCCACGCACATGAGGCACAATTATTCGATCAACGACTACCTTCATTACGGTCGCATGTACTGGCGCAGCCGTCGCCGTCACAAGAAATGGGGCGCACAGTACGAGGCTGCGGTGCGGGAGGGCAGTTTCAAGCTGCCGTCGGCCGCCGTCGTCCAGCTCCTTCCGACCGAGGCATGTAATCTGCGATGCCAGATGTGCAACCAGTGGGGAGAGAACGGCTATTTTCTTGAGGGCGTGCGCGCGGCTCAGCACATGGACGAAGCGGGGCTGACCCGATTGATGCGCGGCCTGTCGCCCAGCGATACGTTCATCAGCGTCCATGGCGGAGAGCCCTTCGCCTACAAGCATACGCACACGCTGCTCGATCTTTTAAGCGAACAACAGTTCGACGTGACCTTTACGACTAACGGCACGCTGCTGACGCCTCATCTGGACAGCCTCGCCCGTATCAAAAATCTTTCTTTCCTCTTATCCATCGACGGCGACGAAGCGACGCACGACAAGATTCGCGGCGCGGGCAGATTCCGGCAGGCCCGGAAAGCGATGGCCGAATTGTTCGATCTCAGGCGCAGGCTCGGGATGCCGCTGCCGCTCCTCGTCATGAGCATAGTCGTGTGCGAATGGACGACCGAAGTGCTTGAGAAAGCCTACGATGTGGCCGTCGAATTTAACGCCTTCGCCATCAATTACAATTTCCGCTGGTTTCTGACGGAAGAGGTGGGGCGGAAATACGAGGAGCATTTGCAGGAGCAGTTCGGCTTGAAATCCTCAGGCGCGTGGCGCGGCTGGCTCTCCCGTCATCACGACAAGCATGACTACGGCAGCGTGGCCGCCGCATTGGGCCGCGTACTGCGCGCGAAGCGGGGCCGCGTGCTCCCGCCCTACGTTGTGACGACGCCGAGCCAGCTTCGCGGCAAAGACTATGAGACCTACTTCACAAACTATCTGGACACGTTCGGAAACGAAAGCTGCTTTATGCCCTTCTACTGGGCTCGCGTGCACGCCAACGGCGACCTCATCTACTGTCCGGGCCACCCTGACATCATCGTCGGCAACGTCTTTCGAGACGGGCTGATGCCTGCTTTCAACTCCGAGATGTCGATCAAATTTCGCAAGCACATCCTGACGAATCGCCTACCGATTTGTAACCGTTGCTGCGGCCTGTACATGACCAACCCGGCGCGCCCCTACGAGCAGAAGGCGCGGCGCAACCTGGGCCTGCCGAAGGAAGTCGCCGCCAACTGGCCCTGACAGAAGCCGCGAAGCCGGAACGGAGTAACCTATGATTATCTTGACAGTCCTTTTTCTGGTGACTTGCTTCCTGGCCTACATAAATGGCGCTAACGATAACTTCAAAGGAGTGGCGACGCTCTTCGGCAGCCGCACGACCGATTACAGGAGGGCCATCTGGTGGGCCACACTGACCACCTTTTCCGGCTCCGTCTGTTCGATCTTCCTGGCCGAGACGCTGGTCAGAAACTTTTCCGGCAGAGGAATAGTGCCCGACGCCCTGACCGCTTCTCCTGAATTTCTGCTCGCGGTCGCCTCGGGCGCTGGCTTAACCGTGATGCTGGCGACCGTCATGGGCTTCCCCATCTCGACGACGCACAGTCTGACGGGGGCGCTGGTCGGCAGCGGTCTGGTGGCCGTCGGGGCCGGAGTCGATTTCGCCAGCCTTGGCAGCACCTTCTTCATGCCCCTGCTCTTCAGCCCGGTCATCTCTCTTCTGCTGGGAGCAATATTTTACGGGCCCGTGCGGCGCTACGAAGCTCGATCCGTTGTGGATGAAGAGAGCTGTATTTGTATCGGCGAAGTCGAGTATGTGGCCGCATCCGGGCAGCCCGCACTGGCCCTGGGCCGAGTCGCGCTGCCGGACGTGAGCGTGGACACCGTGGCGAATTGCGCCGTCCATTATAGAAGGGGGATGCTCGGGATAAACACGCGGCGAGCGCTAGACCTTTCACACTTCGTCAGCGCGGGCAGCGTATGCTTCGCCAGGGGTCTGAATGATACGCCCAAGATCGTCGCGCTCCTGCTCGTCGTCAAGGCCCTTGGGCTTCGTTGGGCCATGATCGCGGTCGCTTTAGGCATGGCCGTTGGCGGGCTTCTCAGCGCGCGCAAAGTGGCGGAAACGATTAGCCGGAAGATAACCCCTCTGACGCGCGCTCAGGGGCTCACG
>DASQYE010000085.1:0-4130 GCA_035639355.1 Pyrinomonadaceae bacterium | reverse complement strand
GCATACGCGAGGATACGTGGCAGTACGTGCCCAATAGTTTCTGGCGTGATTGGACGGCGGCCATCAAGCGCGAGTATCCGATGTTCCGCGTCACGGGCGAGGTCAAGGACGGCGACCCCGTGCACACCTCGTTTTTTCAGGGAGGGGCGACGCGCTTCGACGGCGTGGATTCGGGCCTCGACTCGCTTCTCGATTTCCCGCTCTTTTATCCCATGCGTCACGCATTCGCAGGCGGCAAGAATCTGGACGAAGTGGCGAAGATGTTGGCGAAGGATTACCTGTATACGAACCCCGAAATACTGGTCACGCTCGTGGGCGGCCACGACGACGGACGCTTCATGAGCGAGGAGGGCGCGACCATCGCCGGCTCAAAGCTCGCTCACACTTTTATCCTGACGACGCGCGGCGTCCCGCAGCTTTACTACGGCGACGAGATTGCGATGACCGGAGGTGACGAGCCCACCACGCGCCGCGACTTTCCGGGCGGCTTTCCGGGCGATCGCCGCAACGCCTTCACCAAAGCGGGACGCACGGCCGAGGAGCAAGACCTCTTCGACCACATACGAAAGGTGGCGCGCCTGCACGCCGAGCTTGAGCCGTTAAGACGCGGCGCGCTGCGTAACCTATACGTCAGTGAGCAGCAGTACGCCTACGCGCGCGAGACGGCGCGGGCATCCGTCATCGTCGTCATCAATAACGACTCAAGGGAGGCGACGGTGGAATTCAAAGTGCCGGCGCAGAACCTTTCCGAAGGGTCGGCGCTGGTCGATCGTCTCGGCGCGAGCGGCGACGTGCTCGTCCGTGGAGGCGCGCTCAAGGTCAATATGCCCGCGCGCTCGGCGAGCATCTTTGCTGCGCGGTGAGGACGTAAGAGGAGAAGCGTATGGCCCTGAAGTCTAAACCTCTGGGCGAGCAGGTCGCCCTGGTGACGGGCGGCGGCACAGGCATCGGGCGCGCATTCGCGGAGGCTTTGGCCCACGCGGGCGCAAAAGTATTAATCGCCTCGCGCCGGGAAGACGTGTTGCGCCGGTCTGCCGACGAAATGAACGCGAAGCTGGACGGCGAGCGCGTCTTCCCTTACGCGTTCGACGTGCGCGACGGCGCGGCGTGCGACGCGCTCGTGCGCCACACGGTCGAGGCGCAGGGCGCGCTCGATCTGCTAATCAACAACGCGGGCCTGGCCGTGCCGGAAACCATCACAGAGATTACGGACGAGGGCTGGGACAAGGTTATGGATACGAACCTGCGCGGCGCGATGCGGCTCGTGCGGGCCGCGCTGCCCTTCATGGCGGCCGCAGATTTCGGCGACATAGTCAACGTTTCTTCGCAGGCGGGCAAGCACGGCTACGCGGATGTGCCGTCCTACTGCGCGTCCAAGTTCGGTCTGCTGGGATTGGCCGAGGCGGTGCGCGACCATGTTCGCAAAACGGGTGCGAACATACGCGTCTTCAATCTCTGCCCCGGCCTGGTGGATGTAGACCACACGGCTGACACGGAAGAGCCGCGCGCGGGCGCGATTCACGTCGCCAACATGGCGCGCACACTTCTGTTCGCGCTCTCCTTAGACCGCGACGTAGTGCTCGAAGACATCAACATTTATGCTAGAGGTTAGATGTCAGATGCTAGATGCTGGTAAAAGACAATGACTAACATCTAGCATCTGACATCCGACATCTGCTTCGAAGAGGAGTGTTGGAGATGCAGAACAAACGGCATTTGCCTGAGAAGCCCCGCTTGAGTTTCTGGCAAATCTGGAACATGAGTTTCGGATTCCTCGGCATACAGTTCGGGTGGGGCTTGCAGCTCGCCAACATGAGCGGCATCTACACCTACTTGGGCGCGAACCCGGACGACATACCTATCCTCTGGCTGGCCGGGCCCATGACGGGGCTGCTCGTGCAGCCCATCATCGGATCGATGAGCGACCGGACGTGGAACAGGCTCGGGCGTCGCCGCCCGTACTTTCTGGTCGGCGCGATCCTCGCCAGCATTGCGCTCTTCTTCATGCCCGACTCGCCTTCGCTCTGGATGGCGGCCGGTCTGCTGTGGATTCTGGATGCCAGTATCAACGTCAGCATGGAGCCCTTCCGCGCCTTCGTCGCCGACAAGCTGAACATAGAGCAACGCACAGCCGGTTTCGTCATGCAAAGCTTCTTCATAGGCATCGGCGCATCCCTGGCGAACGCATTACCTTACATCCTTCGCTATTTCGGCGTCACGGGGCGCACCCCAACCGGGGTTCCGCTCACGGTGCAGTACGCGTTCAAGGCAGGCGCTGTAGCATTTCTGCTCGCAGTGCTCTGGACGGTCTTCACGACGAAGGAGTACCCGCCGGAAGATATAAAGGAGTTCGAGCGCCAGCGCAGGCGTACCTACGGCGACGCTACGGGCCTGTCCAAAATAATCAGGATCGTCGCGGAGTTGCTGCGAGAGATTTCCAGCGCCCTGCGCGAGATGCCGCAGACGATGAAGCAACTGGCCGTCGTCCAGCTTTTCACCTGGCTGGGGCTTTTCTGCATGTGGATGTTCTTCGGCCTGACGACCTCGTACCACGTCTTCGGCGCGACCGACAGCGGCGACCCGCGCTTCGCCCTCGGTCAGGAGTGGGGCGGCAATGCCTTTGCCGTTTACTCCATCGTCTGTTTCATCATTGCTTTTGCGCTGCCGAAGGTGGCCGCCGCGACCAGCCGCAAAGCCGTGCACGCGATCTCGCTCATCTGCGGCGGCATCGGTTTGCTTTCGGTCTATTTCATCAAAGATCAGTACGTGTTGTTGTTGACGATGGTCGGGGTGGGCATCGCGTGGGCCTCCATTCTGTCGATGCCTTACGCGATTCTCTCGGGTGCGCTGCCGGCGGCGCGCATGGGTGTCTACATGGGCATCTTCAACTTCTTCATAGTCATTCCGGAGATCATCGCCTCGCTCTTTTTCGGACGAATAATCCGCGCCATCTTCGGAGAGAACAGCCCGCAAGCGCCGCTTTACGTAGTGATGGCGGGCGGCGCTTTTATGCTGATCGCGGCGGCGCTGGTCTCAATCGTCAGCGACGTAGCCGACAGGAAAGTCCCCGTAGGCTCCGTCATCCGGGGCGATGAGCAAGAGTTTCTGACTCCCCCGGTGTCGGCCCAGCCTGTGCCGAGCACCGGCCTGGTGGATAAGGAATAGCCTATGTACATGAGAGCCGAAAGCGGTCACGAACGTGTTTCGCCTCGCAGCGCGCGCGCCCACTACTACTACTGCTGCTTCCTCTTTTACCTCTTCTTCTGCGCCCGCGCGCAGAGGTTGTGTTGCGCCGGGCCGCGTTGGTCGCTCGTCGCCGCCTTCGTCATGCTACTGGCGGCGGGCGGCGCGACGCTGGCCCAACAACAACCTCCTCGCGATTTCTCGAAAGAGACGGCGCGAAGCGTTCCGGCCTGGGCCCAGGACGGGGTGATCTACGAAATTTACCCGCGCGCCTTCTCTGCGTCGGGTGATTTCCGAGGCATCACTGCGCGCCTCGACGAGCTGAAGAATCTGGGCGTCGATATTTTGTGGCTGATGCCGATTCACCCCGTCGGCCAGGAGAAGAAGAAGGGAAGCATCGGCAGCCCCTACGCCGTGCGCGACTATTACGCGATCAACCCGGACTATGGAACGAAGGAAGACCTGCGCCGTCTCGTCTCGGAGGCGCACCGGCGCGGGATGAAAGTAATCATAGACATCGTGGCGAATCACACCTCCTGGGACAGCGTGATGATGAAGGAGCCGGACTTTTACACGCGCGACACGAGCGGCAAGATTCTTCCCCCCGTGGCCGACTGGGCAGATGTCGCCGATCTCAATTACACGAACCCTCGCCTGCGCGACTACATGATAGACGTGTTGAAGTTCTGGCTGCGTGAGTATGACCTGGACGGATTTCGCTGCGACGTGGCCGGTATGGTTCCGACCGACTTTTGGGAGCGCGCGCGCACGGAGCTGGAAAAAATCAAGCGCGACATAGTGATGCTCGCCGAGTGGCACGAGCCCGACCTGCTGGTCAAAGCATTCGACCTGGACTACTCGTGGCCGCTTCATGCGGCGCTGACGGAAGTCGTGATGGGCCAGAAGACGGCCGGGGCCGTGCGCCTGGCCTGGGAAGAGGAGCGCGC
>DASQYE010000084.1:0-2479 GCA_035639355.1 Pyrinomonadaceae bacterium | reverse complement strand
TTCGGCTATGCCACCAAGGGAGCAGTCTACATAGTCGTCGGCGCGCTGGCGACGATGGCGGCCGGCGGCGCGGGCGGCGAGACGACCGATACGCGCGGGGCGCTTCAGGCGATCGAGGAACAGCCCTTAGGCAAGTTCGCGCTCGGCACAGTCGCCTTCGGTCTCATAGGCTACGTCGTCTGGCGCTGGATTCAGGCGATAGCAGATACGGACGACAAGGGCACGGGCCTGAAAGGCGTCCTCATACGCATAGGCTACGCTGGCAGCGGGCTCGTCTACGCGGGCCTGGCTTTCACGGCCGCCAAAATCCTGATCGATGTCGGCGAGCCGGACAGCAGCGGCGAAGTACAGCAGCACTGGACGGCCCGCTTGCTGTCAGTGCCTTATGGCCGCTGGCTGGTGGGAGCAGTCGGAGCGGGCGTAGTCGGTTTCGGTCTTTACCAGATATACAAAGGTCTGTGGGCCAAGTTTCGCAAGCGGCTCAAGCTGGGACAGATGAGCTACACGAAAAAGGCCTGGGCGACTCTGAGCGGCCGCATCGGTTACGCGGCGCGCGGCGTGGTGTTCTGCATCGTAGGTAATTTTCTGGTCCAGGCCGCACTTCACTACAACCCGAAGGAGGCTAAAGGTCTTGAGGGCGCGCTCGATACGCTCGCCGGCCAGCCTTATGGCCGGTGGATTATGGGCGTCGTCGCGGCGGGCCTGATCGTCTACGGCCTTTACATGCTGGTCGAGGCGCGCTATCGCCGCATCAACGGCGCTTGAGAAAGGCAAAAGTAAAAGGCAAAAGTGCGGACGAAAGCACTTTTATTAAGATTTGGTTTGCGGCCTGACTTTTTCCTTTTACCTTTTTACTTTTGCCTTCCTTAATAACCGCGCAGCTGTTGCTGGTAGCCGTCGAAGTTGCGGCGCATCTCGCCCAGGCTGTCGCCGCCGAACTTCTCTCTCATCGACTGGGCCAACACGAGCGCGACCATCGCTTCGCCGATCACCCCGGCGGCCGGGACAGCCGTCACGTCCGAGCGCTCGAAGGCCGCCACGTCTTCCTCTTTCGTATCGATATCGACGGAGCGCAGCGCGCGCCTGAGCGTCGAGATGGGCTTCAGGTGGCCGCGCACGCGCACCTCTTCGCCGTTGGTGATGCCGCCTTCGAGCCCGCCCGCGCGGTTCGAGTGGCGCTTGAAGCGCTGCGCCGCCGCGTCATAGGCGATTTCGTCGTGGACGAGAGAGCCAGGAAGGGCGCTCGCCTCAGCGCCCGCGCCGATGGCGACCGCCTTGACGGCCGGGATGGACATTATGGCCTGGGCCAATCGCCCGTCCAGCTTCAAATCCCAGGCCGTGTGCGAGCCTAGCCCCGTGACGACGCCGGCTGCTACGACCTCGAAGATACCGCCGAGCGTATCTCCCTCGCCCCGCTTCTCGTCGATCAGCGCGATCATGCGCGCCTGCGCCTCAGCGTCGGCGCAGCGCAGCGGAGCATCCTCCGGAATCGCCTCGATCATCTCCCAGGACAACTCCAAAGGCGCGGCAGGCACGCCGCCGAGCTGTATGACGTGGCTCAGAATCGCGGTCCCGAACTGAGAGAGCAATTGCTTAGCGAGCGCGCCGCAGGCGACGCGCGCCGCCGTCTCGCGCGCCGACGCTCGCTCCAGCACGTTGCGCAGATCGCGCGCACCGAATTTTTGCCCGCCGGCCAAGTCCGCGTGGCCCGGTCGAGGTCTCTTCACCCGCCGCGACTTTTCAGCCGGAATGTCGCGCGGCTCGGCAGCCATCACGTCCGCCCAGTTGGCCCAATCCTTATTCTCGATCAGTAGCGCCAGCGGCGAGCCGAGCGTCAGGCCGTGCCGCACGCCGCTCAGAATCTCAGCGCGGTCACGCTCGATCTTCATCCGCCCGCCCCGGCCGTAACCCCACTGCCGCCGCTCAAGCTCGCGGTTGAGCGCCTCAACGTCAACGGGCAGGCCTGCCGGCAGACCTTCCAGAACCGCTACCAGCGCGCGCCCGTGTGATTCCCCTGCTGTCGTAAAGCGAAACATAAGAAGGCAGTGACGAGTGACAAGTGACGAGTGACGAGATGAAAGACAAGGCTTTAACTTGTCACTCGTCACTCGTCACTGTAGTTAAGTATTGTTCCGGGAAGATATTGCCGCGCCCTAAAATACATGATGGGTCGAAGGCTTTTTTCAGCGCGGCCATCTCGCGCAGGTGTTCATCTGTATAAAGAATACGTAAGTAGTCGCGCTTGATTTTGCCTATGCCGTGCTCCGCTGAGATCGTGCCGCCACGTTCCACCGCACGCTGCGCGAACTCAAGATAAATCTCGCGCGCACGCGCCGCTTCCCTCTCGTCGCGCGGCATAATGTTGACGTGGACGTGGTTATCGCCTATGTGGCCGAAGATGACGTATCGAAGACGGCTTGCGCGCAACGTGTCCTGATAAAACCTTAGCATCGCGGCGAACTCGTCGTCGGGCAAGGCC
>DASQYE010000083.1:0-5898 GCA_035639355.1 Pyrinomonadaceae bacterium | reverse complement strand
CCCCGGCCCCTCTCTGCGCGCGCGAAGCCGCTTTAGCGAGATGAGCGAAACGGATTTACGTGCTCTCGCGCCCGTCCCCGAACGGGATGCTTTCGTGACCTCAGTAATAAAGACGACGGGCGCGGCGATTTGTGATTTTTTCGAGTTGCGAGCCCTTTTGTGGATGCAGGCCGAAGAGGAAGAATCGGCCGCGCGGCGTGAGGCCGGGCGCTCAACGACGGCGTGCAATCCACACTAAAGGCGAAGGGCGATTTTCAATATCGAACAAATAAAGAAGTGCAATCTCATCTCACCTGTGGCATAAGAATGTGGGCGACGATTGGCGGCGCACCCAAGGCTTTTCAATTCGATGGTGAAGGCCCGCAGCCGCGTCGCATTAAAAAACCCTGGCCGGACAGGAATCCAAAAGATGACATTTCGCTACGGAGTTCTGGGGGCGGGTCGGCAAGGAACCGCCGCCGCTTATGACATAGCTCGTTTCGGCGATGCTGAGGTGGTCACGATCGCCGACGCCAATCTGGACGCGGCGAGAGAGAGCGCAGAGCGCGTCAACGCGCTCGTGGGCCGAAGCGTCGCGCAGGCCCGACAGGTAAACGCTCGCGCGCCGGAAGACCTGGGCCTATATCTTAAAGGGCTCGCGGCCTGCGTGAGCGCCGTGCCCTACTATCTCAACGCGGGCGTGGCGCGGGCGGCGATAGCGGCGGGCTGTTCGCTGTGCGACCTCGGCGGTAATACGGACGTGGTGCTGGAAGAGCTTGCCATGGACGAAGCGGCGCGCGCCGGTAATGTCTCGGTTATTCCCGATTGCGGGGTCGGCCCCGGATTGATCTCGAACCTTGCGGTCTACGCTATAGAAAAATTCGACACGGCGCAGGAGGTTTTGATATACGACGGCGGGCTGCCGCAACATCCGCGCCCGCCTTTCAATTACGCCTGCTTCTTCAACATAGAAGGGTTGACGAACGAATACGCGGGCGACGCGCTCTATCTTCGGGACGGCGCGCCCGTGCGCGTGAAGTGTTTCGACGAGGCCGAGTATGAGCTGGTTGATATTCCGCTCCTGGGCCGGTTGGAAGCCTTCACTACTTCGGGAGCGCTCTCGACGATGGTGACGACCTACGAGGGGCGTCTGCGGACGCTCAAGAATAAGACGCTGCGCTACGTGGGCCACTACGCGCTCTTCAAAGGGATGGCCGATCTGGGGCTGCTCGATCTTGAGCCGGTGCGCGTCCGGGATGCGAGCGTCGCGCCGCGAGAGCTGCTGCACGCCCTGTTGATCCCACGCTTTGCGCCGCGCCCCGAAGACCTTGACTTGATGGTCATTCACATACGCGCGCGCGGACTCGTCGATAGCCGCGCGACGCGCCTGGTGCTCGACCTGCTGGACACCCAGGACGAAGCGACGGGCTTTACGGCGATGGAGCGGACGACGGGCTTTCACGCCGCAATCGTCGCGCAGATGATGGCGCGCGGCGAGACTCCGCGCGGCGCTATCCCGCTTGAGCGGGCCGTCAGTGCCGCGCGAATGGTCGAAGAGGTGGGGCGACGCGGAATGGAAGTGAAGCTGCAAATGCTGAGCGATTGAGACCCGTCATCCAACCGAAAGCCCTGGCACAGACGCGCGCGCCGAAGGTTTGATGAAGTTGACGGGTTGCTCTCCCTTTCCGGTTTTCCGGGCGTCTTTGCCGACCGTCACGAATACATGAATCGTACTGAACCGCTGCGAGAAACAGTCCTGTCGGCCGAGCCTGGCACGGGCAGGCTGCTGCGTGTGCTCGGCGTAGGCTTCGGGCTGGCCGTCATCATCGGCAACACGATCGGCGCTGGCATCTTTCGCACGCCGGGATTGCTGGCGGCATGGCTGCCTGATGGCCGTTTGTTCCTGGCCGTGTGGGTCGCGGGCGGGCTCTATGCGCTGCTCGGGGCGCTCGCTATCGCCGAGCTGGGCGCGATGCTCCCGCGCTCGGGCGGCCAGTACGTCTTCGCGCGTTACGCCATGGGCGAATACGCGGGCTTCATCGTCGGCTGGAGCGACTGGATTTCGACCTGCGGCACGACGGCCGCCGTCGCTATCGTCATAGGCGAGTTTACGGGCGCGCTCTTTCCGGCGCTCGAAGGCCGGGCGGTCGCCATCGCATCCACTGTGGCGATTGTTTTCGCAGTCCTACAGTGGCGCGGCATCCTATGGGGCAGCCGCGTGCAGAACCTGACAAGTTTTCTTAAAGCGCTTGCCTTCATCGTACTGGTCGCCGCCTGTTTCCTTCTCGGCGGCGGAAGCTCTTCTGCTGCGGCGGAAACTTCCGCCATCGCAATGTCGCAGAGGTGGGCCCTGTTTGCGGCGCTCATACTCGGGCTCCAACAGGTAATCTACACTTACGACGGCTGGGCGGGCGTCGTCTACTTTTCCGAGGAGGTGCATGATCCGGGCAGGGACATTCCGCGCTCGTTGATCGGCGGCGTGCTGTTAATCATAGCGATTTACCTGCTGGTCAATCTGGCGCTCCTGTACGTGCTGCCGGTCTCGAAGATTGCGGGCCAGGAGTTCGCCGCCGGGTTGGCCGCCGAGACGATCTTCGGCGCGCACGGCGACACTATTTTTAGGGCGCTGACGATACTTTCGATGCTGAGCTGCATCAACGCCTATCACCTGATGGCGTCGAGGGTGCTCTTCGCTATGAGCCGCGACGGGCTGTTCTCGAAATTCGCTGCGCGTGTGAACGAAGGCGGCACGCCGACCGTGGCTCTGTTCATGAGCACGGCCGTCTCCGTGCTCTTTATAGTCTTCGGCAAGACTTTCGAGAGGGTCGTCACGGTGCTCGCCTTCTTCTTTGTCGCCAACTATACAATCTCATTTATATCCGTCTTTGTGCTCAGGCGGCGCGAGCCTTTAAAGCCCAGGCCGTACCGCGCTTGGGGCTACCCCCTGACGACAGCGGCGGCGCTGCTGGGCTCCGTCGCCTTCCTGGCCGGAGCGGTGGCGAGCGATACGCGCAACAGCATCTACGCGCTGCTCCTGCTCGCCGCGAGCTATCCGGCTTTCCTGACGGTCAAATGGATGGCGCGCGTCTGAAGATCGACGGGGGGGGCGGCCCGTTCTGGATGAAAGCATGAGCGAGATAGATTTCACTTTCGACGAGCGGTTGGCGACAGCCTCTACGCTGCCGTCGCGCTGGTACAGGGACGAGAAGATTCTGGAAGCGGAGAAGGCCCGTGTCTTTTCGCGCACGTGGCAACTGGTCGGGCGCGTCGAGCAGGTCGCCGCGCCGGGCGACTACTTCACGGCGACGGTCGGCGACGAGCCGGTCATCGTCGTGCGCGGGATGGATGAGACCTTGCGCGCTTTCTCCAACGTCTGCCGCCACCGCGCCGGGCCCGTGGCGACGGGCGCTGGGAAACGTAAAAGCTTCAAGTGCGGCTACCACGGCTGGACGTACGCGCTCGACGGGCGACTCGTCGCCACACCCGAGTTCGACGGCGTGGAGTGTTTCAGCAAGGAGACGCACGGCCTGCCTTCGTTCAGGGTCGAGACGTGGGGCGCGCTCGTCTTCGTCAACGCGGACACGGGCTCCCCGCCGCTCGCGGACGTGCTCGAAGACCTGCCCGCGCGCCTCGCCCGACGCGATCTCAAGAGTATGCGATTGGCCGCGCGCAAGGACTGGTACGTCGATTGTAACTGGAAGGTCTACGTCGATAATTACCTTGAGGGTTATCACATCCCAATAGTTCACCCGTCGCTCAACCGCGAGATTGACTACGCGCAGTACAGCACGGAGACCAGTCGCTACTATTCAATCCAGCACTCGCCGATCAAGCGCACGGGCGCGACCCGCTTACGCCTTGGCGAGCGGGCGGACGACAACGAGGCGCAGTTCTTCTGGATTTTCCCCAACCTGATGCTCAACGTTTATCCCGATAATTATTCGACCAACCTGATCGTGCCGCTCTCGGCCGAACGCACGCTGACCGTCTTCGAGTGGTACTTTCGCGACCCCGGTCACGCGGAAGTGCAGGAGGCGCTTCGCCGCACGGTCGAATTCAGCGACGAGATACAGGAGGAGGACATACGCATCTGCGAAGCCGTTCAGCGCGGCCTGCGCTCGCGCACCTACCGCAGCGGTCGCTATTCGGTCAGGCGCGAAAACGGCGTCCATCACTTTCACGGTCTGCTGGCGGAGTTTTTCGCCAAGGCGGAGCCGGGTTAGCAAAGAGAAGCCAGCGAAGAAGAGCCGGCAAACCGGCCTCGATCCGAGATTTGGAATCTGAGACCTGTGATTTGAAATCTGGAATTCCAGATTTCAAATCACAGATCGAGTTTAAGCAAATGCCCAAGACCGTCTCTCGCATCATCCTGTTCGCGCTCGTGCTCTGGCCCTGCGTCTTGCGGTCGCAGCACGATACGGTCTCGCAGCCGCGCCGGGCCGGAAGATCGCGCGTGATCGTCGGGGCAAGGGTCATAGACGGCAGCGGTCGCCCGCCCTTTAGCGCCAGCGTGCGGATCGAGGGAGACCGCATCAAGCGCGTGGGCCGGTTCGGGCCCGCGCCGGGCGAGCTGGTCGTGTACGCGCGCGGCCTGATCGTCGCACCCGGATTCATAGATATTCATAACCATTCCGAGCGCGGGCTCGACGCGGAGCCGACATCGACGACGCAGGTTTCGCAAGGGATAACTACGCTCGCAATCGGGCCTGACGGCGACTCGCCGTGGCCCATCGCGGATTATCTGGCCAGGCGCGCACGGTCTCGCGCTGCCGTCAACGTGCTCGCCTTCGTCGGCCACGCGACCGTGCGCGAGCGCGTGTTGGGGCGCGACTTCAATCGTCAAGCGACCTCTGCGGAGATCGCAGAGATGGCGAAGCTAGTCGAGCGGGGGATGCGCGACGGCGCGTTCGGCCTTTCGACGGGACTAGAATATGACGTGGGACACCCGAGCACGACCGAAGAAGTGATAGAGCTTGCGCGCGTGAGCGCCCGTCACGGCGGAATCTACATGAGCCACATACGGGACGAAGCGGACGATGTCGTGAACGCGCTCACTGAAGCGATTCGCATAGGGCGCGAGGCGCATCTGCCCGTCCAGATTTCCCATATCAAGATGGGCACGGCGGGCGTCTGGGGCAAAGCCACGCAAGCCGTCGCACTCGTCAATTCGGCGCGCGCAAGCGGTCTGGATATTACGGCCGATTGCTACCCGTATGATGCCTGGGCCTCTACCATCACGGTGCTCGTACCGAGCCGCCGCCACGACGATGCGTCGGCCGTCGAGAGAGGGCTCGCGGACGTGGGCGGCGCGGCCGCCATTCTCATCACGGATTGTCCGGCGCACAGGGACTATGAAGGCCATACGCTGGAAGATGTTGCGCGGGCGCAAAGCCGCCCGCCCGTCGAAGTCTATATGCAGATCGTCAGGGACGGCGGAGCCGATATAGTTTGTCGCTCGATGAAGGAGGCGGACATACGCGTCTTTTATAGAGAGCCTTGGGTGATGGTCGCGAGCGACGGCGGAACGGGCTCGCGGCATCCGCGCGGCGCGGGCACTTTCCCGCGCGTGCTGGGCCTGTACGTGCGCGAAAGCCGCTGGCTCACGCTCGCCGAAGCGGTGAGGAAGATGACTTCGGCTCCGGCCCGTCGGCTCGGGCTGCGAGATCGCGGGCTCATACGCACGGGGATGAAAGCAGATCTGGTTATCTTCGACCCGCGCCGCGTTCGAGACCGCTCGACTTTCAAGGAGCCGCAAGTTTTATCGCGCGGCATAGAGCGCGTATACGTCAACGGCAGGCCGGTTTGGGCGGGCGGGCGCGTAACGGGGCTGCTGCCCGGCGTCGTGCTGCGTAAGAACGCCGCTCAAGCTTCGCCTCACCCACGGCGGCTCAACAGGTAGACTCCGACTCGTCCTTCGTT
>DASQYE010000082.1:0-7472 GCA_035639355.1 Pyrinomonadaceae bacterium | reverse complement strand
ACATTGTAATGATAGTGAGCGGGTTTCCCCGTCGCTCGGAGACTTTCGCGCTCGGCGAGCTGCTGGCGCTCGAAGAGCGAGGGGCATTGAGCGCCATCTTCGCCACAAAACCCGGTGACGAAGGCGCTGCGCAGCCGGGCTGCGAGCGCTTGCTCAAGCGCGTGCGTCTTCTCCCCGAGGCCAGCCCGGCGCAACAGGCCGAGTTCATAGTCGATAGCCTCAAGGGAAAAAAGGTGAGCGGGGTACACGGCTACTTCGCGCATACGCCGGCGGAGGTTGCGGCGCTTACAGCATCGCGGCTGGGAGTCCCCTATGGCTTCAGCGTACACGCGCGTGATGCGCGCAAGGTCGCACCCAATGAATTGGCGCAGCGCGCCCAGGGGGCGGCCTGCGTCGTCGCCTGTAACGGGGATGTCGCCGAGGACATCTTACGGGGCGGCGCGCCTGTTCACCTGCTGCCGCACGGAGTAGACCTCGAACGCTTTCGCCCGCAGCCGTCATCAAAAACGGGCCCACTACGGTTGTTAGCCGTCGGGCGGCTGGTCGAAAAGAAGGGCTTCCACGTTCTCCTGGAGGCGGTCGCGCGACTCAAGTCTCCATATCAACTACGCATTATCGGCGAAGGGCCGGAACGAGAGCGCCTGTCCGGCATGATCGCGTCGCGCGGGCTGCGGGGTCTGGTCACGCTTGACGGCGGGACGACGCATGCCAGGCTTCCACGAGCATACGGCCGGTCGCAAATCGTCGTCGTGCCCTCTATACAGGATCGGTCGGGCGACCGTGACGGGCTGCCGAACGTAGTTCTGGAAGCGCTGGCTTGCGCGCGCCCGGTCGTCGCCAGTCGCATCAGCGCCATCGGGAGCGTCGTCTCGCACGGCGAGACGGGGCTGTTGGTTCCGCCCGGAGACCCGCTCGCACTGGCCGAAGCCCTGGAACAACTTGCCGCGCGGCCCGCGCAGCGCGAGCGCCTGGGCCACAACGGGCGAGAGCGCGTCGAGCGCGATTACGAAGTGGGACGCTGTACCGAACGACTCTATCACTTGATGCGCAACGTTTATGCTTGAGACCCATAAGGAATCGCCGCCACCCGCTTCCGAAGCTGCGGTGGCTTACATACTCAAGGGCTTCCCGCGACTGTCCGAGATGTTCATCGCGAGCGAGATCTATCGTCTCGAACAGCTAGGAGTCCGTCTACGGCTCTATGTCATAAAGCCCGCGGACGAGGCCCGGCATCACGGCATAGTCGAGCGCATCGGCGCGAAGCCAGACTATCTTCCACCGACGGCGTCACTGTCTGCGACCTCGCTCAGTCGCTGGCTGTCGGCGCACCTGAAGGATTTTCTGCCCGCGCTCAAGCGCGTGGCCAGGCGTCGCCCCGTGGGCGTTGCGCGTGCGGCCGCGGCGGCGTTCGCGCAGGCGGTGCGTGCCCGTCGCTCCTTCCTGTCCTGGCCGCGAAAGCTGTATCTCAAAGAATTTTTGCAGGCGGCGGCGATAGCAGACAAACTCTTGGGCTCTTCCGCGAACGTGCGTCACCTTCACGCGCATTTCTGTCACGGGGCGACGACCGTCACCTGGCTTGCCTCCTTGATGACGGGGCTGCCTTTTTCCTTCACCGCGCACGCTAAGGACATCTATTGCGAGTCGCTGAACCCTGCGGGGCTGCTCGGTCGAAAGATGCGGGCCGCGCGCTTCGTCGTCACCTGCACCGACGCCAACCGCGAGCACCTGCGCCGTATCGAGCCGAGCGCAGCGATTCATTGCATATATCACGGCCTAAACGCGGAGTTCGAGGGGCTTTTGAAGCGGGCGCGCCCGACACGGCCGAGGCGTAGACAGAGTCACTTGCGCGCGCTCGGCGTGGGCCGGCTCGTGCCTAAGAAAGGCTTCGACGTGCTGGTCGAGGCGTGCGGAATTCTGCATCGCCGCAATATCGAATTTGAGGCCGTCATAGTGGGCCCGCACGGCGAGCACGAAGCGGAGCTGCGCAGACGCATCCGCAAGCTCGGCCTTGAGACTCATATTCAACTGACGGGCCCTATGGAACAGTCCAGGCTGTACGAAGAGTACAGGCGTGCGAGCGCCTTCTGCCTGCCCTGCCGGGTGCTGGAATCGGGCGACCGCGACGGCATTCCGAACGTGCTGATGGAGGCGATGGCCTGCGGCTTGCCCGTCATCACCACCGCCGTTTCCGGTATCCCTGAGATCGTCCGGCACGGCTTAAACGGCCAGCTCATCCCGCCGGACAACGCGGAAGCGCTGGCCGACGCTCTCGTATCTCTTGAGCGCGACCCGCATCTCGCCGAAAACCTCTCTACGCAAGCGCAGGCGACCGTAAGGGAGCGCTTCGACGGCGAGCACTTCGCCCTACAGCTCGCAAGCCTTTTCCGGGAGGCCGTTCGATGAGCGGGAATCAGCGGCAGCATGGCTGGCGAAAGCTTGTGCGCGTCTTCGGGCCGGACTTGTGGGCCCACCGCCGCCTGGCTCTAGCCTCGTATGCCTTCCGGCTCGTCGCGGTCGGCGCGACTGTTTTCTCGCCGTGGCCGCTCAAGGTGATTATCGACAACGTCATCACTTCAAGGCCGCTGCCGGGAGCACTAGGCCGGTTCAGCACGGGACTATCGTCAGAGGGGCTGGTGCTCTCGATGACGGCGTTGTTCGTGGCGGCGACGATTACGGGCGCGGTCGCGGGCGCGCTCGAAAAGAACTTGAGCGCGAGGGTGCGCGAGCGGCTGACGCTGCAACTGCGCGACCGACTGCTCGCACATCTGCAAATATTGCCGCCGACCTTCCGCACCCATAGGCGGAGCGGCGAGCTGGTGCTGCGGCTCGTCGATGACTCAGACCTCTTCGTCCGCGTGCTGACCAAAACTCTGCCCGTGCTCTTCCAGCAAATCTCTACGGTGCTGCTGATCCTGGTCGTCATGTTCTGGCTGGACCTGCGCCTGGCGGCGTTCGCCATAATGCTCGTGCCGTTGCTGTTCGTCGTCATACGTCATTACAGCGCGCGTCTGTGGACGGCCTCGCGCGCGAAACGCAAGCATGAGGGAAAGGTCTCCGGCCTGGCGCAGGAGATCATACGCGGGCTGCCCGTCATCCAGGCGCTCGGCGGCGAGAGCCACGCGCGCCGCCGCTTCGAGCGCGTGAACCGTTTGAGGCTGCGCTCGGGCGTAGAGGAAACGCGCGTCGCCGTCCGTATGGAGCGGACGATGCAAATCATACAGGGGTTGGCGCTCGCCCTGACTACGGGTGTCGGCGCACTCCTTGTCCTACGCCGCCAGCTCACCATCGGCGAGTTGACGGTCTTCGCGGCCTACGTCGCGCAGCTGCTCAAGCCGATCGAGAAGCTTAACGATCTATCGGAGACGGCGGGCCGTGGCTTTGCCGGGGGCGAGCGCCTTCTCTCGCTGCTCGAACATCGTCCGCTGGTCGCGGACGCACGGGACGCCGTAGAGATCGGACGCGCGCGCGGAGTGATCGAGTTTCGAGACGTGTGGTTTGAATATCCGGCCGAGGACGCGCGGGGTGGCTTCGTGCTGCGCGGCGTAAACATGCGTCTTGAGCCCGGACGCCTCTCCGTGCTGGTGGGCCCGAGCGGCGCGGGCAAGAGTACGATCATGAGCCTGATGGTGCGCCTGTTCGATCCCACCTCGGGCCGGATCACGCTCGACGGACGCTCTTTGCGCGAGATCACGATTCGCTCCCTGCGCTCGCAGATCGCCATTATGACGCAGGACACGCATCTCTTCTCCGGCTCGCTTCGCGGGGCGCTGATTCCAGACGGCGTGACGCCGTGCGAGGAGAAGATATGGGAGGCGCTGGCGCTCGTCGCCCTGGACGACTTTGTGCGCGGGCTGCCGGAAAAGCTCTCGACGCGGCTCGGCGAAGACGCGCTCAACCTTTCGGGCGGTCAGCGGCAGAGGCTTTCGCTGGCCCGCGCCTTCCTGATGGATCGCCCCGTACTGCTGCTTGACGAGCCGCTGGCGAATGTCGATGCCGCTTCGGCCGTAGTGATCCTCAAGGCGCTCGATCGTCTGCGCGCCACGCGCACGTGTCTCGCCATCACGCACCAGACACAGCTTCTGGCTTACGCGGACGTGGTCTATCGCCTCGACGCAGGACAAACGACCGAAGAGGAGCCGGCGCAGATCGGACAGCGCAGCAGCCGTCCGAGCGCCTTCTCAAATGTTCGGAGGCTGGCGCGATGATGCTTCAAACACTAATCAAGCCGCGTTCGGTCTTTTGTATCGTCGAACACCTTTACCGCAACCCGGCGATCGCGGAGGCGGTCTCGACGGGGCGTTTTACTCACGCCGGGCGGACGCTCTATCTAGGGTGTGAGCCGGACTGGCTGGCGGCCAACCTCCCGTCGGATGCGGAGTGGCGCATTGAGTGGAGCAAGTTTTACTACGGCCTCGATCTGGCGGCTGCTTTCCGCTTGACGGGCGACTGTAAGTTTCTGCGCGTGTGGGAGCGGCTCGTGCTGTCGTGGATAGACCAGGTTCCGGTTGATTTCGATTCGAGCGATGTCGCGGGCCGTCGCATTCAGAATTGGATTTATGCCTGGGACTTGTTCGCACAGTCTCCGCGCTTTTCGGGATTCGCCGACGGCTTTGAAGAGCGGATTTTGTCCAGCCTTTCCGAGCAGATCGGCCGCGTTCGCCAACACCTGACGGCGCAGCGCAACCATCGCACGCTCGAACTCTACGCCCTCTTCATCGCCGCCCTCGCGTTGCCGGAGTTGGACGCCCAGGGCGCTCTGTTAGACTTCGCCGTCACGGAGCTTCACAGCAATCTACTGGCGGACGTGCGCGCCGACGGCGTGCATTGCGAAAGCTCTACGCACTACCACATGCTCGTGCTCCGCTCATTCCTGGGCGTAAGAGAGAACGCGCGACGGTTCGGCCTCTTCCTTCCCAGTGGCTTCGACTCGCACCTCGAACGTGCGTGCGAGTTTGCCATGCATTGCCACCGCCCGGACGGTCTGATCCCGGCCCTCTCGGACGGCGACACGGGAAGCTACGCCCCGCTGCTTGAGCTTGCGGCCCGATTGTTCTCGCGCCCGGATTTTCTATACGTTGCATCGGGTGGCAGACGCGGCTCTTCGCCCCTTCAAAGGAATGTCAGTTTCCCCTATGGCGGCTACTACATACAGCGCAGTGATTGGGGCGAGGGCGGGAACGCTTACGCGGACGCGCGCTTTTTAATCTTCGACTGCGGCCCGCTCGGAGACGGAGGCCACGGACATTACGACCTGCTGAGCGTCGAAATCGCAGGCGGCGGTCGCCCGCTCATCGTCGATCCGGGCCGCTACACCTACTCGGAACACGGGCTGCGGAACTGGCGGCGCTGGTTCAAGGGCACGGCGGCGCATAACACCGTCTGCGTTGACGGCCGGGATCAGACGCCTTATCGCGCGGGCAAGCCCAAGGGCCCAGCCGCCGAGGGGCGATTGATCGAGCGCACAAGCGCCCCTGGCCTGGATGTCTTGCGCGGCGAGGCCCTGAGTCCCGCTTACGAGGCGCGGCACACGCGCACCATCTTCTTCATCGCCGGCGAATACTGGCTCATCGTAGATCATCTGCGCGGAAGCCGCCCGCACCGCTTCGACCTACGTTTTCACCTCGCGCCCGAAGCATGGAATCAGACTTTCGTCGAGAGCAACGAGATGAACGCGACGGTGCGTGCGCCGGGGCTGGCCCTGGTCTTTGAGCGGACGCTGCTGCTTCCACGCGTCGAGCCGGGTTGGGTCGCGCCCGAGTACGGCGTCAAGACACTTGCGCCCGTCGTCAGCGTCGCCAGGGAAGGGGTCGCGGAAGCTCTCTTCTACACGCTGGTCGTGCCGCTCAAGTCGGAAGCTACGGCCCCTACATTTACGGCGCACGCCGAGCAGACCGGCGTCGCTCAGACCATTCGAGCGCACATCGAGGGCGTCGGCTCGGGCGGCGCGTGCGTCGATCAGTTGATGTGGAGCACGGCGGCGCAGCCCTTCGAGCTAGGCATGTTCGAGGGCCGCGCTTCGGCCGCCTGGCTGCGCGCTTCGGCCGCCGGAAAGAGTTTGGAATTCGCGGCCTGCAATGTTCATGACTTAAAAGCAAGGGCGCGCGGAGCGATTGAACCATTGACGGGCGTGTGCGCTGCTCGCCGCGTGTGGTGGGACGAACGGCGCGGCATGTCCTCGGACGTGGGAGGCGAGCGATGAGTCTGAACGGCCTCCTGCGCGTCAATCTGGCAAGCGACGCGCTGCTCCCGCAACGAGACATCCTTCTGGACGCTCGCATGGTCGCTCGTCTTCTGTCCACGCAGCTCGGCGCGAACGGCCCGCTCGCCATAGATTCCTGTGAGCTGTTGCGCACGAAGTACCGTTTCGGCGATAGCCTGCGCGTGCTTCATCGCATACGCGTGGGATGTTCGGACTTCACAGTCGCCGCGCGTACCTTTACAGAAGGCCGCAGCGAACGTGCATACGAGCGCGCCCTCGCCGGAGCGGTCGCCTGCGAGCCGTTGCGCCCCGTCATACACAACGCCGAGATAGGGACCGTCTTCTGGACTTTCCCGAACGACCGCAAGCTCTTCGGACTTCAAGCGCTGAAAACTATTCCGCACGGGCTGGCGCAGCTTTTCGTCCCGGCTTGGAGACGGAGCCGTGTGGTCGCTTACGCGCCCGAGAAGTGCGCCACCGCGCAGTGCATGGATGAAGACTCGAATGTTCTGGCCTATGCCAAGGTCTATCAAGGAGACGAGGGCGAGCGCATCCACTCCACCTACAACGCGCTCGGGCGCAGCCTGTCGTCCGGCCCGGCTGCGCTCTCGCTCCCGCGCGCAATCGCTTATTCGAAAACAGACCGGATGCTACTGCTCGAAACAGTTGAAGGCGAGCGCCTGTTGGACGTTCATGGCCCGGACGGGCCGCGCGGCTACGAACGCCTGGGAGCCGCGCTCGCGGCGCTTCACAGCCTTCCCGTACCGCCTGGCTTGAGGCCATTTAAACGACTGGACGTGGAGCGTATCCGGCGTGCGGCGCAGATCATGGGGCAGGCTCGCCCGGATGTGTCCAGGGAAGCGTTCGACCTCGCTGACGAGCTTGCGCTCGGGTGGGAGCCGCCGGCCGACCCGCCCGTTTGCCTGCACGGCGATGTGCACCCCAAAAACGTAATACTGCGAAATGACCGTCTCACGTTGATCGATCTGGATCAGGCGGCGGCGGGCAGTCCCGCAGCCGACCTCGGAAGCTTACTGGCGAGCCTCGCTTATAGCCGTCTCAGCGGTCTTCTCTCTCAAGCACGGGCGCGTGAGCTTGGTGACGCATTCGTGAACGGCTACGCCGCTCTGCGCGCGCTTCCCCTGGCAGCTTGTCTCGGCTGGCACACCGCCGCCGCGCTGCTTGCGGAGCGTGCCCTTCGAGCGGTCAACCGGATTCGTCCAGAAGGGCTTGCTCGCCTGCGTGAGCTACTTATCGAGGCGACTCATATTCT